>NZ_SRLW01000016.1:0-58382 GCF_006518215.1 Myxococcus sp. AB025B | reverse complement strand
CCCCCGTCGCCGTGACGTCGCCCCGTGCGGGCACCAGCGTCGCGCCCGGGAGCAGGTCCTCCACGCGCCCCTGGAGCCAGCGGCTCAACCCGGGCCAGTCGAGCCAGCACCCCTGGAGGACCTCCTGGCCGTCGACCTGGACGAGCCGGCCCAGCAGGAGCGCGTCGCCCACCCAGAGCGCCCGCATCTCCGCGCGGGGGTTGGCGCGCGCCGACAAAGGCTCCTGGGCCTGATAGGCCACGACATTCTGGCTGGCGGCCTGGCGCGCGCTGCGCGAGCGGGCGTCGTACTCGCTGGCGTTCTTGAGCTCCTGGAACGAGCCGGACAGCTTGCTCTGGCCACGTGACAACGGGCTGGCCTTCGAGGCGGGTGCCTCCCGCGCCGCGAGCGCCTCGCGCAGCCGGAGGCCGCCGAGCTGACGCGAGACGTGGTCCAGGCGCGCGCGCAGCACCCGCTCCCCCGCGCGGGGCGGAGCCACTCCGAGGGAGGCGCGCAACGACGACTCGATGACCTGGGGCGAGGTGACCTTCCCGGCGGAGTCCACCTGGAAGTGGAGCAGGACATGCTCGGGCGGCCCCGAGAGCAACGGGGACGCAATCCACGCCTGTCCCTCGGGGAGCGGGGCGTTGCGCGCGTCCAGCACACCGGGCACGGGGGCCACGGCCGCATACGCCTCCGCGGGAACCGCGCTCTCCCGGGCCACCAGCGGCAACAGCTCCGAGTCCAACCGCCACAGCGCCAGCCGCACGTTCTCCTCGCGCGCCGCGCTCATGCGGGCCTGACGGTCCGCGCGGTCCAGGCGCAGGGCGAAGACGGACAGCCACACCACGCCGGCCAGCGCCAGCGCCAGGCAGGCGCTCACCGCGAGCCAGACGCGCCAGGAGCGAATCATCGGGCTCCCCCCATTTGGGAGAACATGGAGCCCTTGCCGCATGCCGCACGGGCGATTACCGCGAGCCAGGAGCGAATCATCGAGTGCCGCCCGACGGGGAGCCCATGGAGCCCTTGCCGCGCACCGTACAGGCGCTCACCACGCTCCAGACACGCCAGGAGCGAATCATCGGGCGCCGCCCGGCTGAGAGAACATGTACCCCTTGCCGCGCACCGTGAGGATGACGCGGGGCTCAGCGGAGTCATCGCGCAGCTTCTCGCGCAGGCGCGCCATCGTCATGTCCACCGTGCGCGTCTGCAGTCCGCGCGCGGGCAGGTGCCACACGCGCTCGAGCAGTTCCTCGCGGGAGATGGCTCGCCCCGGGTTCTCCCCCAGGTAGCGCAGCGCGTCCGCCTCACGCTCCGACAGGTCCATCCGCGTCCCGTCATCGAAGCTCAGCTCGCGGCGCTCCACCACGAAGTGCCCGCCGGGGAAGTCCACGCGGGAGGCGCCCACGGGACGCTCCGCCGAGCGGCGGAGCACCGCCCCCACCCGGGCCAACAGCTCCCGCACCGAGAAGGGCTTCACCACGTAGTCGTCCGCCCCCAGCTTCAGGCCCTTCACCCGGTCCTCCTCCTGGCCCCGGGCGGTGAGGATGATGACGGGCAGCGTGGGCCGGCTCTTGCGCACGGCCGCCAGCAGGTCCAACCCGTCCCCGTCGGGGAGGACCAGGTCCAGCAGCACCAGGTCCACCGGCGTGCGCTCGGCCACGCGCTGGCCCTCTCCCTTCACGCCCGCCTCGAGGACCTCGTAGCCCTCGAAGCGAAGCGCATCCACGATTCCGCGCCGGATGGCGGGGTCATCCTCGACGACGAGCACTCGGCGCGCGGCCATGACGCATCCTACTCCAGGGTGAAGCTTCGCTTGCTCGCCTCGCGCTGCACCACCTGGCCGATGACGCCGTCCAGCGTGTCATCCCCCTTCGTCGCCTGATTCTTGCGCGCCTCCGCCAGGAACTGCTGGCGCTCCTTGCCGAGTTGCTGGATGCGCTGCTGGAGCGCCTCACGCTCCTTCTCCCGGGCCGCGAGCCACGCCTTGCGCCCCGCCGCGTCCAGGGCGCGCATGGGCTCGGGCAGCTCCTCCGCCGCGACGGAGCCCAGGTCCACCCTGTTCTTCTTCACCGCGTCCACCAGGTCCCAGCTCTCGTTGGAATAGTTCCCGGAGCTCTTCGCCATCGCCCGCGAGGCCATGTTCGACAGCGACACGCCGAGCGAGAGCTTGTCCTGCGTGGCCTGTCGCTGCTGGCTCTCCTTCGCCTCCGCGCCGCCGTACACCACGTAGGTGTTGTTCAGCTCGGCGCCCAATCGGGCAATCTCTTCATCCTGAGGAGCGGCGAGCTCGACGACCCGCTGGTTCTGGTCGATGTTCATGTAGCTGCCGTCGGCGCGCGTGGCCGCGTCCTTCCAGTGGTCCGCGATGCCCTGCTCGTAGTCACCGCAGTGGATGGTGTTCACGGTGATGCCCTTCTTGCGCGCGGCGGCCACGGCCTCTCGGTAGTCGACAGGCCCCTGGATGAAGGTCTCGTTGCCGGCGATGAAGATGAGCCGCATCGAGTCCTCCTTCGGGCTCCACTCCAGTTTCCGGGTGGCCTCCTGGATGACCTCGCCACCGTGCTCCGAGCCGCCGGAGGTGCGCAGGGCGAACAGCCGCTCGGAGAGCGCATCCAGGTCCGAGGTGAACGGCGTCACCTGGCGGATCTCGCTCGAGCTCGCGCCGGGGGTGGTGTCGCCGTACGTGTAGAGGGCCAGCTCCAACCGGGGCGCCACGCCGCCACGCTTCGCCTTGGCGAAGCGATTCACGATGTTCCACAGCTGGGTGCGCGCCTGGTCCAGGAGCCCGTCCATGCTGCCGCTCGTGTCGAGCAGGAGCGCGATCTGGATGACCGGCGCCGCCTTAGAGTCCACGAGCTGGGGCGCGGGAGGCGCCACGGGAGCCGCGGGCACCACCGCGACGGGAGCAGGTGGAGCGACCGGAGGCGTCGCGACAACGGGGGCGGGAGCATTGTCCGTGGACGGCTTGCCCAACAGGAGCGCGGAGACCGCGAGCGCCGCGGCCGAGCCGAGGATGATGGGGAGCTTGAGGGCCGGTTTCATCGTGTGTCCTTTCGTACGGCGGTGCCCTGGTGAGCACGCTTGGGACAGTAACGAGTGAGCCCTGGTGAAAGGTGTAACCGCCCTGTAACCGCGTGCCGCGCTACCCCTCGTCCCAGAGGAAACCCAGCTCCAGTTCGATGGCCTCGAATGGCTCCGCGCGCACCTTGGCCAGCCCCTCATGCTGGGCGACTTTCTGGTACCCCGCGCCCTCCAGTCGCCAGACCTCCAGGGTCCGGACCTTCGGATCGATGAGCCACAGGTGCTTCACGCCTTCACGACCATAGATGGGCTGCTTGGCGAAGCGGTCCAGCCGCGAGGTCGACGGGGAGAGCACCTCGCAGACCCAGTCCGGAACGACGGTGCAGCCGACCCCGCTGGGAATCCCCGGCATCCGCTCGCGCCGCCATCCAGCGAGGTCCGGGACGAGGACGTTTCCGCCGGAGAGATGGAGCTCCGGCTCGAACAAGATGAACCAGCCACCGGGGCCGCCTCTCCCCTTGTCATAGGGACCGCTCAGTTCACCGTTCAGACGCGATGACACCAACGAATGCCGAAGCGCCGGCCTGGGACTGGCATGCAGCACGCCGTCGATGAGCTCCCCGATGACCGTCTCGGGGAGCGCCTCCAGGTCCGCATAGGTGGCCGGTTTCTTCTCCACGGTGCCCTCACTCCGATAAACCCCGACGCCCCACCCCGATTCCATGGTCATGCCCACGAAGTAGCACGGGGGTCTGACGTCCTGGGTTGTCCCTGCCTGAACATCCCTCCAAGGTTGCATCGCCTGGAACGCGAGCGCAAGCCTCGCCCCGGGCCAGCCTCCCGCGCGCACAGCCCTGCATCCAGCGTTCCCTCGAGGCTCAGGCGCTGCGCAGCATCAAGCGCTCCACGACGGAGCGGACCTCACGCAGGCGGGACGGGTCCGTCACCGCGACGAAGATGGTGTCGTCACCGGCCACCGTGCCGGCGAGCCCCGGCACCTCCGGCTCACGGTCCAACGCCAGCGCCAGCACCGGCGCGTAGCCGGGGCTCGTCTTCACCACGAGCAGGTTCGGCGGCGCCTCGACGATGCTCACGCGCGGCCGCTCCGGCGTCGCCACCGGCTCCGTCAGCGACGCGCGCTGATAGCGCCCGCCCACCTTCTGCACGCCCAGCTTCTTGAGCCGCCGCGACAGCGTGGACTGGCTCGGCGCCTGCCCCTCCGCCTCCAGCAGCTCCTGCAAGACGGCCTGATCGCTGATCTCCCGCTCCGAGATGAGCCGAAGGATTTCGTCGTCCAGGTTCATTCCTTCCACCATGCATGCACGTGAATTTCCATGCAAGGAACCCGCATGAAAGATTGCGGGAACAATACTCTTGCGCGCCGCGTCCTTCTGCATAATATCCGCGCCCCATTCGCGGAAATGCACGCATGAAGGTGCATATTCATTCACCTATGCACCGGTCCAGGCCGGGGAGCGCAGGCCCATGAAGCACGTCACCCACATCAAGGATCTCGGCCCCGCGGGTGTGGAGGCCGTCCTCGCACAGGCGGAGGCTTGGAAGAAGAAGGCCCCCGGCGCGCTCTTCCCGGGGAGCATCCTGGGCATGGTGTTCTTCAACCCGTCCCTGCGCACGCGCACCTCGTTCGAGGCGGTGATGCTGCGCGGGGGTGGCAACGCCATCATCCTGGACGTGGGCGCGGGCGTGTGGAAGCTCGAGCACCGCGAGGGCGCGGTGATGAACCTGGACCGCGCCGAGCACCTCAAGGAGGCCGCGCCCGTCCTGTCGCGCTTCGTGGACATGCTGGGCGTGCGCACCTTCTCGCAGGGCGGCGGTGACGAGGAGGACGAGGTCGACCCCATCATCAACGCGTTCCGCAAGTGGGCCACCGTCCCCGTGGTCAGCATGGAGTCCGCGCGCGAGCACCCCTGCCAGGGCCTGGCGGACGTGCTCACCCTGCGCGAGACGTTCGGCTCCACGAAGAAGCTGCCGGTGACGCTGACGTGGGCGCCCCACATCAAGCCCCTGCCCAAGGCGGTGCCCAACTCGTTCCTGCTCAGCGCGGCCGCGGCCGGCTGCGAGGTGCGCGTGGCCCACCCGCCCGGCTTCGAGCTGCACCCGGCCGTGCGCGCGGAGGCGGAGGCGTACGCCAAGGCCACCGGCGGCAGCATCACCTACACCCACGAGCAGGACGAGGCGCTCGCCGGCAGCCGCGCCGTCTACGCCAAGTCCTGGGGTCCGACGGCCGCCGCGGCCTTCTCGCCCAACGACGTCACGGCGCTGCTCGCGTCGTACTCCGGCTGGATGCCCACGCTGCGCACCATGTCGCGCGCCGCCAAGGACGCCGCCTTCCTGCACTGCCTCCCCGTGCGCCGCAACGTGGAGGTCGCCGACGAGGTCCTGGACCACTCCAGCAGCCGCGTGGTGGACGAGGCGGGCAACCGCTTCCACGTCCAGCGCGCCCTCCTGCACTGGATGCGCTCGCAGTCCCTCTGAAAAGCGGCGCCCTTCGAGGCGTGCCCGTCACCCTTCTTCCTTTCGAGGTCTCCCGTGCCCTTGTCGCCCGACCCGTACTCCGCGCTTCGCAACGCCGCGCGCTATGTGCAGCAGTTCCGTCGCAAGACGTTCGTCGTGAAGCTCGGCGGCGCCATGCTGAGCGACCCGCGCCTGCGCCGCTCCGCGTGCGAGCAGATCGCCCTGCTGTGGACCTTCTCCATCCGCCCCGTCGTCGTGCACGGCGGCGGCCCGGAGCTGGACACGCTGTGTGATGCCCTCCACCTGCCGGTGGAGAAGGTGGCGGGCCGCCGCGTCACGTCCGCCCCCGTGCTGGACGCGGCGAAGATGGTGCTCGCCGGCAAGCTGCACACGGACCTGCTCGCGGACCTGCAGGCGGCGGGTGTGCCCGCGGTGGGCCTGAGCGGCGTGGACGCGGGCCTCATCAAGGCGCGCAAGCGTCCTCCCGTCATGGTGACCGAGCCCGGCGCCACCGAGGGCAAGCTCGTGGACTACGGGCTGGTGGGTGACATCGAGGCGGTGGACACGCGCGTCGTCGAGCACCTGCGCTCGGCCGACTACGTGCCCGTCATCGCGCCCCTCTCCGGCGGCGTGGACGGCGCCGTGTACAACACCAACGCGGACACCGTGGCGGCGGCGCTGTCGGTGGCCCTGTCGGCCGAGAAGCTCTTCTTCCTGGTCCAGGTGCCGGGCCTGCTCAAGGACCTGAACGACCCCACGTCGCTGGTGACGCTGGCGAACCTGACGGACCTGGCGACCATGGAGAACACGGGCGCCATCTCCGGCGGCATGCGTCCCAAGGCGCACGCCATCCGCCACGCGCTCGTGGGCGGGGTGGGCAGCGTGCACCTGGTCAGCGGCGTCGCGCCCAACGCGCTGCTCGAGGAGGTCTTCACCAACGAGGGCAGCGGCACCATGGTCGTCCGCGAGAAGGCGCCCAAGACGGCCGCCGGGAACGCGGGATGAAGCCCGCGGAGCTGCTCCAGGCGCTGGTGGCCATCCCCAGCGTGTCGGGTGACGAGCGTCTCATCGCGGACACGGTGTCCGGGTGGGCGGAGGGCTGGGGTGCGCGCGTCCACCGCAAGGGCCACAACGTGTGGTTCTCCGTGGGCAGCGGCCCCCGGCGCCTGCTCGTCAACTCGCACCTGGACACGGTGAAGCCGTGTGCCGGGTGGACGTACGCGCCCCACGCGCCCGAGTGGCGCGAGGACCGCCTGTACGGCCTGGGCAGCAACGACGCCAAGGGCTGCGTGACGGGGATGCTCGTCGCGGCCCGCACCCTGCTCGCCGAGGGCGCGCCCCAGGGCGGCGAGGTCGTCTTCGCGTTCACCGCCGAGGAGGAGACCGGAGGCCAGGGCCTGGGCACGCTGCTGCCGGAGCTGGGACCGCTCGACGCCGCGGTGGTGGGCGAGCCGACGAGCCTGAAGCCCTGCACGGCCCAGCGGGGCATGCTGCTCTTGCGCTGCACCGCGCACGGCAAGAGCGCGCACGTGGCGCACGCGCACAAGGCGCAGGCGGTCAACGCCATCCACATGGCGGCCGGGGACATCTCGAAGCTCGCGGAGCTGCGCTTCCCGTCGCATCCGCTGCTGGGTGAGGCGCGGGCGCAGGTGACGCAGATTTCGGGGGGCCTGGCGCGCAACCAGGTGCCCGACGCATGTGAGTTCTTCGTGGACCTGCGCACCACGCCGAGCATGGACCACGCGCAGGTCGCGAAGGAGCTGGGCGAGGCGCTCCAAAGCGAGGTGAAGGTGCACTCGGCGCGCTACCTGCCGAAGGCGACGGCGGACCATCAGCCCATCGTCCGCGCGGCGATCGCGGCGTCGGGCGAGGCGCCGGTGGGCTCCAGCACCACGTCGGACTGGGCATTTCTGGGCGAGCTGCCCGCGGTGAAGGTGGGTCCGGGCGACACGCTGCGAAGCCACCTGGCGGACGAGTACATCACCCGGGCGGAGCTGGAAGCCGGCGCCGCCTTCTACACGCGCCTTCTGCGCGGCTACTTCGAGGAGGTGGCCCGTGGCTGACACCCTGTGGGGCAAGGGCGCCGCGCTCGACGCGGTCATCCACCGTTTCACCGTGGGCGACGACCCCGTCGTCGACCTGTCGCTCGCGCCGCACGACGCGCTGGGCAGCGCCGCGCACGCGCGCATGCTGGGCAAGGTGGGACTCCTGAAGGCCGAGGAGTCCCGCGTGCTCGTGCGCGCGCTCAAGACGCTGCACGACGAGGCGAGGGCCGGCCAGTTCACCATCCGCCCCGAGCAGGAGGACGGCCACACCGCGCTGGAGGCGGCGCTGGTGGAGCGCGTGGGCGAGCCGGGCAAGCGCATCCACCTGGCGCGCTCGCGCAATGACCAGGTGCTGCTCGCGGTGCGCCTGTTCCTGCGCGAGGAGGTGCTCGCGCTCGGCGCGGGCGCGGTGAAGCTCGCCGAGACGTTCCTCGACTTCGCCCAGGCGAACCAGCACGTGGCCCTGCCGGGCTACACGCACCTGCGCCGCGCCATGCCCTCCACCTTCGGCATGTGGGCCATGGCCTTCGCGGAAGGGCTGCTCGAGGAGCTGGAGGCGCTGCGCGGCGTGTGGGGCCGGCTGGACCGGTGTCCGCTCGGCGCTGCCGCGGGCTTCGGCGTGCCCTTGCCCATCGACCGTGAATACGTCGCGTCGCTGCTCGGTTTCAGTCGCGTGCAGAGAAGTCCCATCGATGCGCAGAACGGCCGCGGTCGCCACGAGACCGCGGTGCTGACATGGGCCTGCAGCGTGGCGGGCACGCTGGAGAAGTGGCTGTGGGACGTGCAGCTCTACAGCACGGACGAGTTCGGCTTCCTGGGGCTCCCGGACGCCTTCACCACCGGCTCGTCCATCATGCCGCAGAAGAAGAACCCGGACGTGGTGGAGCTGGCGCGCGGCCGGTGCCGCGAGCTGCGGGGGCTGTTGCACCAGGTGGAGGCCGTGGCGAGCGGACTGCCGTCCAGCTACCACCGTGACTTCCAGTTGCTCAAGCGCCCCACCCTGGCGGCGCTGTCCTCCAGCCGCTCGCTCCTGGATGTGCTGTCCCGGCTGGTGCCGGTGCTCCAGGTCAAGGCGGACGCGGCGCTGGCCGCCTGTGACGACACGCTCTACGCGGCCCACCATGCGTACACGCTGGTGGCCGGGGGCCAGGCCTTCCGCGACGCGTACCGGCAGGTGGGCCGGGAGCTGGCGGACGGCACGTTCCATCCGGACCGTGAGGCCCTGACGGCCACCCACCTGGGTGGCGCCGGCAACCTGGGACTGGCCCAGGCCCGTGAGGAGCTGGGCGCCCAGCGCGCCTGGCTCGACGACACCCACCGCGCCCTGGCCACGGCGGCCGAGCGCGTCTGGGATGTGTGACGACGATTCCCCGCGAGGAGTGACGACATGAGCAAGAAGAACGTGGTGCTGGCCTTCTCCGGCGGACTCGATACCGCTTTCTGCACGGTGTACCTGCGCGAGCAGGGCTACAACGTCACCACCGTCACGGTGGACACGGGCGGCTTCCCGCCCGAGCAGCTGGCGAACATCGCCGCCCTGTCGGCGAAGCTGGGCGCCGTGGAGCACATCAAGGTCGATGCGCGCGGCACCCTCTTCGAGGGCTACCTGCGCTTCCTCATCGCCGGCAACGTGCTGCGCGGCCAGGTCTACCCCCTGAGCGTCTCCGCCGAGCGCGCCTGCCAGGCCGTGGAGGTGGTGCGCGTGGCGCGCGAGAAGGGCGTGCAGGCGCTCGCGCACGGCAGCACCGGCGCCGGCAACGACCAGGTGCGCTTCGACGTGGCGTTCCGCTCGCTGGCGGGCGACCTGGAGCTGCTCACCCCCATCCGCACGCTGGGCCTGAGCCGTCAGCAGGAGCTGTCGTTCCTGGCCGAGCGCGGCATCCACCTGCCGCCGAAGCTGGGCTCCTACTCGGTCAACGAGGGCATGTGGGGCACGTCCGTGGGCGGCAGCGAGACGCTCAACTCGTGGAGCGCGCTGCCCGAGGCGGCGTTCCCCTCCGGCGAGATTCCCACGGACCGGAAGCCCCGCACGCTGACGGTGGGCTTCGACAAGGGCGTGCCCACGTCGCTGGACGGCAAGGCGCTGAGCCCGGTGGAGCTGGTGGAGGCGCTCAACGTGCTGGGCCGGCAGTACGGCATCGGCCGCGGCGTGCACCTGGGTGACACCATCCTGGGCATCAAGGGCCGCGTGGGCTTCGAGGCGCCCGCGGCGCACCTGCTCATCACCTCGCACCGCGAGCTGGAGAAGCTGGTGCTGTCGGGCAAGCAGCTCTTCTGGAAGGAGACCGTGGGCAACCTGTACGGCTCGCTGCTCCACGAGGGTCACTTCTTCGACCCGCTCGTGAAGGACCTGGAGGCGTTCCTCACGTCCTCGCAGGAGCGGGTGACGGGCGAGGTGCGGCTGGTGCTGCACCCGCGGACGCTGGTGGTGGAGGGCGTGCGCTCGCCGTACTCGCTGATGGACGCGAAGGTGGCGACGTACGGAGAGGCGAACGTGTTGTGGACGGGCTCGGAGGCCGCTGGCTTCGCCAAGCTGTACGGCGTGGCGCAGATGCTCTCGCACAAGGCGAAGGGAGGCTGACATGAAGGTCTTCGTCGACAAGGTCGGTAGCGTCACCCGCAACCTGGGCCTGGGGCGCACGGTGCACCTGGCGCCCGAGGTGAAGGCCGAGGAGGGCGCCGTCGTCGCCGTGCGCATCCACGGCGAGAAGAGCGTCTACAACCAGCTGGAGGACTGCCACGGCCGGCTGGTGACGCTGCACGCGGGCGACATCATGGTGGGCGCCCTGGGGCACCGCAACGCGCTGCACGGCTACGAGGGCGTGGTGCCGGAGTCCGTCACCGTGGGCCAGCGGCTGCACGTGCTGAACATGGGCGGCGTCATCGGCAAGTGCACCTCGCACAACCCCGGCGTGGGCATGCCCTTCGAGGCGGAGGTGCTGGGCCAGGTGCTGGAGTTCCCGGAGCTGTTGTCGCGCAACGGGCAGCCGGCGCACATCTCCTCGGGCGCGCTCAAGGGCACGGGGACGATGGTGAAGTGCCCCGTCGTCTACGTGGTGGGCACGTGCATGAACGCGGGCAAGACGTACGCGGCCAGCGCCATGGTGCGCAAGCTCGCGCAGGCGGGCTACCGCGTGGGCGGCGCGAAGCTCACGGGCGTGTCGCTGATGCGCGACACGCTGAGCATGCAGGACTCCGGCGCGGACGTGGTGATGGACTTCACGGACGCGGGCATCGTGTGCACGGGGCCTCGCACGGCGGCACGGGTGGCGCGGGTGCTGTTCAGCGAGCTGGCGTCGGCGGACGTGGACGTCATCGTCGCGGAGACGGGCGACGGCATCATGGGTGAGTACGGCGTGCAGGCGATTCTCGCGGACCCGGAGCTCAAGGGCCTGGCGGGCGCGTGGGTGATGTGCGCGAACGACCCGGTGGGCGCGGCCGGCGGCGTGCGGCATCTGAAGGAGACGTACGGCATCGAGGTGGACGTGCTGGCGGGGCCGGCGACGGACAACGCGGTGGGCGTGCGCTTCGTGGAGCAGGTCGTCGGGGTTCCGGCGCGCAACGCCCGCGCGGACGCGGCGGCGCTGGGTGGTCTCATCCTGGAGAAGCTCACGCCGAAGCTGGGCGTGGGGAGGAAGTCATGACGCGGGCACATATCTACATCCTGGGCGCCTCCGGCTTCGGCGGCGGCGAGCTCTTGCGGATTCTCTCCGGCCACCCGGCGGTGGCGGGCATCCGCGTGGTGTCCCGGCACCACGCCGGCGAGCCCATCCACAAGGTGCACCCGCACCTGCGCGGACTGGTGGACGCGAAGTTCGAGGCGGAGCCGGACTGGCGCTGGCTGGCCGACTCGCAGCAGCCCGTCGTCTTCAGTGCGCTGGGCCACGGGGAGCTGGCCACCCAGTTCCTCGGCCTGGAGAAGAAGTGGGCCGAGGTCGGCCTCGCCGAGCGCGTGCTGCTGGTGGACCTGTCCTCCGACTTCCGCCTGGACCACCCGGGCCGCTACGCGGGCGCCTACGGCAAGCCGCACCCCGCGCCGGACCTGCTGGGCACCTTCACGTACGGCCTCACCGAGTGGAAGCGCGAGGCGCTCAAGGGCGCCAAGCGCATCGCCAACCCGGGCTGCTTCGCCACCGCGGTGCAGCTGGCCCTGTTGCCCATCGCCTCCACGCCGGGCCTGGGTCTGCTCGCCGTGTCGGGTGTGACGGGCTCGTCCGGCTCCGGCTCGCTGCCGGGCGAGGGCACTCACCACCCCACCCGCGCGCACGACTTCCGCGCGTACAAGCCGCTCGAGCACCAGCACGAGGCGGAGGTGGAGGTCATGCTGGTGGCCCACGGCGCGCAGCGCCACCGGTTGGCCTTCGTGCCGCACTCGGCGCCCATGGTGCGCGGCATCTTCGCCACCGTGCAGTTCGAGTGGCCCGAGCACGGCGGCGCGGTGGTGACGCAGTCGCTGACGGACAAGTTCCGCCGCTATTACGAGGGCTCGAAGTTCGTGCGCATCGTCGAGGGCACCCCGCGCATCGCCGCCGTCACCGGAAGCAACTTCTGCGACATCTCCGTCGCGACGAAGGGCCGCTCGGTCGCCGTCATGGCCGCGCTGGACAACCTGGTGAAGGGCATGGCCGGCCAGGCCGTGCAGAACTTCAACGTGTCCCTGGGCCTGCCCGAGGACACCGGCCTGCGTCAGGCGGCCTGCTACCCGTGACAGTGCCCGCGCCCGCCCCGAGTCCTTCCGGTGGCGGGCGCAGTGGCCTCACGGCTCAGAGTACGCGGGTGATGGTGAGCTGGGCGACGCCGCCCAGCGAGGACACGCCCGCGGGGTTCATGCACGCCAGGTTCAACAGCGCCGTCGTGTAGGCGATGGTCCAGGTCGCGGTGGCGCCGTAGTACTTCCCGTGCAGCACCGTCCCAGCATACGTCACCACCGTCGTCAGGCCCGCGACGCTGACGTCGACGGACGTGTAGTCGAACCGGGAGAACTCCCCGGTGTTCCAGGTGATGGTGGCCTCGCCGGCTCCCGTGGCAAGCGGGTTCGAGCACGTCAGCCCGGTGCGCTCGTAGGGCCCCGTCGTCACGTTGCCATTGAGGACGACCTGTCCCAGCACCGTCAGGCAGTTGCTGAAGGTCGATGACGTCGTCACGTCGATGTCCCGAGGCGTCATCGTCGCCGCGGGGGAGAACGTCCGCGTGGAGGTCCCCAGCTCACAGATGACGCTCACCGGCTCCGCGGCGAGCACCGCGCCCGCGGGCGCCACCAGCGCCGCACAGAACAGACTCTTCGACAGCCAGACACCCAGACGACGCGTCAGCGTGCTCATGCATGCTCCTGGAATGGGGTTTCGGGTGGACCCGAGGCCCGCGGTCGACCCGGTGCCACTGTCACGCCGCACGCGCGCACGGACCATTGAACCTGGGGACACGGCGACATCCACCTCCCGTTGCTGCGGGCGCTGTTGCGGGCCGCTTGTCAGGAGTCACCGTTCCACGCAGTCGCGTACGTGGAAGCCTCCAGCCTTCGTCGAAGGTCGTGCGTGCGCTCGCGCGTGAGAATCTTCCGCCAGCACGTCAGGCACCCCATGTGCCCGCGTCCGGGTTGCGCCCTTGCTCCCTGCTCTCGACGAAAGGCCGCGCATGCCCATCGCTGAATGTGCTGGAGGCTGTCCTCGCGTCATCTCGCTCTCGGTGGCCCCCGCGGGAAATCCCGTGGCCGCGGCCCAGCCGGAGCACTTCGCCACCCACTACCGACACTGCCCCTCCTGCCGGCGCTTCTGGTGCGAGCGCTGCGTCGGTGAGGCCCTCTCTTGCAGCCGCTGCGAGGGTCCGCTCGAGTCCCCCACCCCGCGCCACGCGCTGGACATCCTCTTCGGCGGACGGATTCCCGAAGGGCTGCTGGCCAGCCTCGACCTCGGGGCCGCGGAGGACGACTCGAAGCGACAGGGAGGGAACTAGCCATGGCTCGCACCACACGCGCCCTGCTGTTCGGTCGCAATCCCTCCCAACACGACACCTTCGACGTGGAGGCCGAGGCCGCGGAGGCCCTGGGGTTCGACACGTACCAGGTGGACCTGGCCGCGCTGCTCAACGGCAACGTCGAGCTGGCGCTCGAGGCCGTGCCGCACCAAGGCCCCCTGCGCCTGCTCTACCGGGGCTGGATGCTCACCGAGGAGGAATACACCTCGCTCGACGAGGCCCTCTCCGAGCGCGGCCCCCGGCTCACCACCACACCCACGCAGTACGCCGCCGCGCTGTACCTGCCCCTCTGGTACCCGCGCCTCGCGCGCTACACCGCACGCTCCATCTGGACGGAGGGCACGGAGGCCCGCGAGGCCTGGAGCGAAGCGGTTCGCGTGCTCGGCCCTCCGCCGTGGATCCTCAAGGACCACGTGAAGTCCGCGAAGGAGCGCTGGGAGGATGCCTGCCACGTGCCCGCCGGCGCCACGCTCGAGGACTTCGCGCGCACGTGCGAGCGCCTCGTGGAGGAGCGCGGCGAGCGCTTCGAGCGGGGGCTCGTCGTCCGCAAGTACCTGCCCCTCAAGGTCTACGGCCGCACGCCCACCGGCCCCGCCCACCTGGAGTTCCGCCTCTTCTTCGGCCACGGCCGCCTGCTCGCCGCCGAGCCTCAAAATGAGTTCGACGTCGAGGTCCCCGACTTCTCATCCTTCGAGCCGTTGGGACGCCGCATCGACTCACCCTTCTTCTCCCTCGACGTCGCCATGCTCCAGGACGGCGGCTGGGCCGTCATCGAGGTGAACGACGGCGGCGTCTCCGGCCTGCCTCCGGGGCTGGACCCTCGCGCCCTCTTCGAGCCCTTGCTGGGGACCGGGTAGACAGGCACCCGTCGCGCCATTTGCGCCTGGGTGCCCCGCCTCGCGGGGCATCTGGGTTATGGTCCGTTCCTTTGAGGCTTTGACGTCAAACCAGGCAAGGAACGATGCATTTCGAATTGGCCTTCGTCCTCATCTTCGCAGTCGCGACCGCGGTGGCCATCGCGGCGCGGTATTTCAAGATTCCCTACACGGTGGCCCTGGTGGTGGCGGGGCTGACGCTGGGCGCGGTGCATCTGTTCGAGCCACCGCACCTCACCAAGGAGCTGCTCTTCGCCATCATCCTGCCGGGCCTCTTGTTCGAGGCGGCGTTCCACGTCGAGTTCCGCAAGTTCTGGAAGAACAAGCTGGCCATCCACGCGATGGCGATTCCCGGGGTGGCGGCCTCGGCGGGCCTGACGGCGCTCATCCTCTCCCAGTGGGTGGAGGGGATGAACGTGGTGACGGGCTTCGGGATGATTCCGGCGCTGGTGTTCGCCGCGGTCATCGTCTCGACGGACCCGATCGCGGTGGTGGGCTTGTTCAAGTCACTGGGCGCGCCCAAGCGGCTGCTCATCCTGGTGGAGGGAGAGAGCCTGCTGAACGACGGCACCGCCGTGGTGCTCTTCACCCTGGTGGTGGGCGTGGCGATGGGCGGCCAGTTCACCGTGGGCGGCGCGGTGATGGACTTCATCAAGGTCGCCGGCATGGGCATGGTGGTGGGCAGCGCGGTGGGCTACGTGGCCGCGCGGGTCATCAAGAAGGTGGATGACGCGATGGTGGAGATCACCTGCACCGTCATCGCGGCGTACGGCTCGTTCGTCATCGCGGAGAACTTCCACTACTCGGGCGTCATCGCGACGGTGGTGGCCGGCATGCTGTGCGGCAACTGGGCCACGCACGAGGGCATGAGCCCCACCACGCGCGTCGCGGTGGAGAGCTTCTGGGAGTACTGGTCCTTCGCGCTCAACTCGGTGGTGTTCCTGCTCATCGGCCTGGAGGTGAACCTCACCTCGCTGCTCGCGTCGTGGAAGCCGATTCTCGCGGCCTACTTCGCGGTCATCGCCGGCCGCGCGGTGGTGGTGTACGGCGTGTCCGCGCTGCTCAAGCTCACCTCGGAGCGCATGCCCTGGTCGTGGAGCGCGGTGCTCACCTGGAGCGGGCTGCGCGGCGCCATCTCCATGGTGCTGGTGCTGAGTCTCCCGGCGGACTTCGCGCACCGCGAGCTGCTGGTGAACATGACGTTCGGCGTGGTGGTGCTCTCCATCGTGTTCCAGGGCCTCACCATGGCGCCGCTGCTGCGCAAGCTGCGCATCACGGGCCTGAAGGACGAGTACCAGGAGCAGTACGAGCTGGCGCGCGGTCGACTGGGCGCCATCCACGCCGCGATGGCCGCGCTCGAGGCGATGCGTCGCTCGCGGGAGATTCCTGGCGACGTGGTGAGCCAGCTCGAGAAGGACTACCAGGAGAAGGAGCGCGTGACGGAGACGGAGCTGGCGCAGCTCAAGCAGCAGTCGATGCGCTTCCACGAGGAGGAGCACCAGGAGGCCATCCGCCGCGTGCTCATCGTCGAGAAGGAGTCGCTGCTCAAGGCGTACCAGTCGGCGACCATCGGCAAGGAGGCCTTCGCCAGGCTCACCGCGGAGCTGGACGAGCGCATCGCCCAGGCCGACGCCGCCGAGGCCCACACCTCGTCTCCCGCCGCCCCGTCGACGCCCACGAGCGCCGTCGGGACGTGAAGTACGTCAGGGCACGGGAGGCTTCGGTGACTCCGGAGCCTCCGGTGCCTGGGCGGTCAGGGACTGCTCGGGCAGTCGAATCACCTGCCCGGGGAGCGCCTCACCGAGGGGCCCTGCTGTCGTAGCACTCGTCGTCGAGGCCCCAAGGGTCTCCACCGCGCTCGGGGCTGGCACCACAGCAGCCGCTTCCGAGGTGGAGACAGGCGCCACCGCCGAGGAGACCTCCGCGGCGGGAGTGCCCTCGAGAGAAGGCGTCGCCGTCGCGGTGCCGGAGGCCCCCTGCGCCTCGCGCTGCTCCAGTCGTGCGCCGCCCTGCTCCGCCGCGCGGAGGAACTCGTCGTACTCGGACTTGCGGGCCTCCGACTTCGCCTGCGTCTTCTCCGTCTGCTTCGCCGCCGCGTCCCGGCCGAGCTTCAGCGCACGGGCGCTGAGCACCACGCCGCCCGCGAAGGCGAGGACATTCAGCACCGAGCCCAGACCGCCCAGCCACAGCGCATCCGCGCCGCCCTGCACGAAGCCCAGCGCGAGGACGAAGGTGGCGCCGGACACCGCCGCGCCCGCCGCCGTCTTCCACGGCCGCAGTTCCATCACCCGACCCGCGCCGTAGCAGAGCGCCGGCAGCACCGCGAGCACCCACAGGTTCTCCAGCAGCACCGCGATGAAAATCTTGAGCGGCCCGAAGGACAGCGACTGCACCCGCTGGCTCAGCCGCAGCGTCAGCGACACACTTAGCGTCGAGCCCGCGACCAGCGCGATGAAACCCAGTCCCACGATGAACTGGAAACGGCGGATTCGAACGCGCAACGGCTCGAGGGCACTGGTCTTGGGGCTCACGGCCGGCAGCCTACTCCACTTCAGCCCTCGTCCTCGTCCGCGTCCGCTTCGCCCCCCGCTGAGCGAGGAGGCGGGCCGTCCGCATAGAAGACCTCCTCCAGCACCAACCCCTGGGGCGGCGCCGTGGGCCCGGCCTTCTTCCGGTCCCGAGAGGCCAGCACCTCGGCCACCCACGCCTCGGACCGACGGCCCTTGCCCACCTCCACCAGCGTCCCGACGAGGTTTCGGACCATGTGCTTCAGGAAGGCCGTCCCCTCCACCACGAAGCTGATGGCCCCACCCGGCTCGCCCTCGACGGACAGCCGGCGCACCTCGCGGACCGCGTGTTTGGCCTGGCAGTCCGACGCCCGGAACGCGGAGTAGTCATGCCGGCCCAACAGGTGCGCTGACGCCCTCCGCATCGCCTCCACGTCCAGCGGCGCGAACACCTCCCAGTGCGTCGTGCGCAAGAGCGGCGAGCGCGTGCGGCGATTGTTCACCCGGTAACGGTAACGCTTGCCCCGGGACCAGCGCCGCGGGTCGAACCCCTCGGGAGCCTCCACCGCGCTCACCACCGCCACATCCTCCGGCAGGAGGCTGTTGAGGCCCTGCACGTAGGCCTTCAGCGGCAGCGCGCGCTCGGTGTCGAAGCAGATGACCTGCCCCGTCGCATGCACGCCCGAATCGGTGCGCCCGGCGGAGCGCACGGACACCTGTTCTCCGAGCAGCCGTCCCAGGGACTCCTCGAGCACGGCCTGGAGGGAGCGGCCATTGGGTTGCACCTGCCAACCCACGTACCGCGTGCCTTCGTATTCGAGCGTCAGCTTCAGCCGAGGCATGTCAGCGGTACTTGAGCCAGGACTCGAGGAGCTCGGCCACCATGCGGCCCGGGTGCACGTTGTTGCGACGGGCCACGGTCTCCAGCGCCTCCAACTGCTCCACGGTGAGCGGCACGGCCAGCATGCGCGGCTCGGTGCGCTCCTCGGGACCACCAGGCGCGAGCGCGGCGATTCCCGGCGGAATCGTCAGGGGTGTGGTGACGGCGGGGGAAGGCTCGGACACGGGCGGCGGAGCGGTGTCCAGCGCGCCGACGACCTCGGACAGCTCCAGCGCCTCCTCGGAGGTGGGCGCGGTGGCCTGGCGCGCGCGCTGGCGGCGCTGCTCCTCCTGGAGCTCCTCCTCGAAGAGCTGCTTGATGAAGTTGGCCAGGTGCAGCGGCGTGGGCGTGAAGTCGTACGCGTCCAGGAACGCGTCCAGGTCCTTCTGCATCTCCGCCGCCGTCTGATAGCGGCGCTCGCGATCCCTCTCGAGCGCCTTCATCAGGATGACCTCGACGCGCTCGGGCAGGTCCTCGCGGAAGTACGAGGGCGCGTAGATCTTCCCCTCGGTGATGCTGCGCATCACGGCGACCTCGGACTCGCCCGTGAAGAGCTTGAAGCCCGTGAGCCACTCGTAGAGCACGACGCCGAGCGAGAACACGTCGCTGCGGCAATCCAGCGCCTTGCCCAGACACTGCTCGGGGCTCATGTAGCTGAGCTTGCCCTTGATTTCGCCCGTGCGCGTCTGGCTGACCTGGTTGGCCGCCTTGGCGATGCCGAAGTCGAGGATCTTCACCGAGCCGTCGAAGGCGACGACGATGTTCTCCGGCGACACGTCCCGATGAACGATGTTGAGCGGGTTGTCGTAGAGGTCCGCCTTCGTGTGCGCGTGGTGCAGGCCCGCGCAGACGCAGGAGGCGATCTTCACCGCGTAGACCAGCGGGAAGGGGATGCCGAGCGCCTCCGCCTTGGGCACGACGCGGCGCATGTCGCGGCCGGCCACGTACTCCATGGCGATGAAGTAGCTCTCCGCGATTTTGCCCAGGTCGTGGATCTGCACGACGTTGGGGTGGTTGAGCTGGGCGGCGAGCCGGGCCTCGTTGAGGAACATCTTCACGAAGGCCGCGTGCTTGGACAGGTGCGGGCGGATGCGCTTGATGACGACGGGCGACTCGCGTCCGTCCTCACCTTCCTGGTGCGCGAGGAAGATCTCCGCCATCCCTCCAACGGCGATGCGGTCGATGAGCCGGTACTTGCCGAAGCGACCGGTTTCGCGCTGCTGCGGTGCGGCGGGAGACATGGACCCTGCACCTTAACCCGCGCCAGGGCACCTCGCGCTAACGAAGTTGGACGACGTGGACCTTCAAGGCCGGCTCCTGGCCAGGAGGGCTCGGGAAGTCGAGGGAAGAAGGCCCCGTCGAGCCCAGCCCCCTCCCCTGTCGCCCGGCCAGGGAGATGCCCTCGGCCACCATCGTCTCGAAGCGCTTCAGGGGCAGGCCCGCATGGTTGCAGCAGGCGACCAGCCGGCCTCCGGGAGCGACGACGCGAGCGGCGGCCTCGGCCAGTCGGGCGTAGTCCCGCGCCGCGGAGAAGCGGGCCTCCTTCGTGTTGGAGAAGGACGGTGGATCCGCGATGACGAGGTCGAACGCCTCGCCCTTCTTCGCCAATCGCTTGAGCCAGTCGAAGACGTCCCCGGCCACGTAGTCATAGCGGTCCGCGGACTGTCCGTTGAGGCGCGCGTTCTCCTCGCCCCACTCGAGCACGCGGCGGCTCGCGTCCACGTTGAGCGCCCGCTTCGCGCCCGCCGCCGTGGCGACGACGCCGAACGCGCAGGTGTACGAGAAGAGGTTGAGCACGGTGAGGCCGCGCGCCTCGTTCAGGAGCCACGCGCGGGTGTCGCGCATGTCCAGGTACAGGCCGACGGAGAGGCCCTGTCCGGGGCGGATGAGGAAGGACAGGCCGTTCTCGAGCGCCGTGAGGGACTCGATAGGCTCACCGCGCGCGGCGCTCTCGGGTGCGAGCGTCTCCTTCGCGACGTTGGCCAGGACGCGTGCCTCGCGGGGGCGACGCTTGAGATAGAGGCTCGTCGGAGCCCACGCGGCCATCGCGGCGTCGAGGAGGGCCTCTTCTTCCGAGGTGGAGAGGTCGCGGTAGAGGCTGACGACGTAGAGTCCGCCGAAGCGGTCGACGGTGACGTCGGGGACGCCATCCGCCTCGCCATTCAGGACGCGGAAGGCGGTGGTGCGAGGGTCGTCGAGCAGGGGGCCGCGCCGGGCCTGCGCGGTCCGCAGTGTGTCCACGAGGGTGGGCATGGGCCCTCCCTGTATCAGCTTCCCAGCCGCGCGCGGGACCAGACGCGCTCGAGCGCCTCGGTGGCGGCGAGGGACAGGTCCACGTAGTCGGAGCCGAGCAGCTGACCCTCCCGCACGCGGACGCGGCCATCGACGATGGTCCAGGCGACGGGAGAGCGGGCGAGCTGGCCGATGAGATAGGGCGAGTAGCCCGTCTCGGGGTCGGCGGCGGGAATCGAGTCGTAGACGACGAGGTCGGCGAGGCTGCCCTCCTCGACGGTGCCCGAGGGAAGACCGAACAGGCGCGTGCACAGCTCCGCGGGGCCGCTGACGAGCAGGTGCGCGAGCGTGCTGTCCACGTCGGGCAGGTGCCCCGCGCGGGAGATGCGCAGCACGCCGACGAGGGCCGCGAGCAGCTCGTCCTGGAGAGTGCCGTGGCCGCCGGTGCCCAGGCCGAGCAGGTGCAGGCGAAGGAGGATGGCCTCCATCGGGTCCGTGCCACGCTCGAGGGTGCGCACGCCACGGGCCGCGAGCGAGACGAAGGTCTCGGTCTGCTCCAGACGGGTGGCCTCGGCGCTGTCCAGGGCGCGGGCATAGCCGGCGATGGCGCGAGGGCCGAGCAGCCCGAGCGAGTCGAGGCGGGGCACCACGCGCTGACCATGTCGTGCGTAGGTGGTACTGAGGTCGTCCTCGTTCTCGGCGAGGTGGAAGACGGTGGGGACGTCGAGCTCCGCGCTCAGGCGGGAGATGCGCGACAGGAGTGAGTCCTCGCAGGTGTACGAGGCGTGGAAGCCGAGCGCGCCGCGCACGAGGCGGTGCTTCGCATGACGGCGGGCGAAGTCCACGTTGGCGTCGAGCCACGCGTCCGCTTGGGAGGCGCCGTCCATGCTGTGCGTGGCGTGGCTGGTGACGAGACGCAGGCCGACGCTCTCGGCGGCGCGGGCCTGGGCGGCGAGACCACCGGCGACATCGGAGCAGGCGAGGTGCTCGACGACGAGGGTGACGCCATCACGAAGGGCACGCGCGGCGGCGAAGCGCGTGAGGGCCTCCACGTCCTCGGAGGAGACGAGGCGGGCCACGCGGCGCATGCGCTCCAGTCGCTCGCGAGGCGGCAGGAGGAGGAACTGGCCATTGGGCGGCAACAGCTGCCCGTTGACGAGGTGCGAGTGGCTGTCGACCAGGCCCGGGGCGACCAGGCGACCGCGACAGGCGACCTCCCAGTCACCCGGCAGCACCGGTACCTGGGCGTCGGGAGCGACGCGACGGATGACGCCACCTTCGACCACCACGGCCATGCCACGGCGGACCCGACCATCCGCTCGGAACACAGCACAGTTCTTCAGCAGCAGGCGACCTTCCATGTCCGAGCCCAGTCATAGCACGGTGACTGGAGGACGGGAGTGGAGTAAATCCGGGAATCCAGGGCCCACCACAAGGACTTGCCAGTACCCGCCAGGCGAGGCAGCCCCGGAACGCAAGGCCTCACGGTTTGATAAACCGCCCGACCTCCGACCCCAAAGACACATCAACCGCCAACGGGCCTCACCATCGTCCCCGCGCGTACTGGATGATGTCGCGAAAGAACCGCCGACCGTCTTGGCCCCCTCGCGTCTCGAATGGGCCCGGCCCATGGGCCTCGCGCAATGTCGCAATCAAGCGCTCCAGCTCAGCCCGCTCGAGCCCCTGAAGCCGAGCTGCCCTCCGAAGAAAGTGCTCTCCATCGCGAGCACAAGTCCGTTGGCCCTGCGAGACGGCGTGCTCCTTCTGCGGATACCGGGTGGCCACGGCTGATTGCATGGAGGAATAGACCAGGGCGAGTGCCACGGAGACCGGCCCGTTGAACTCACGCGGATTCAGATAGAGCGTCTGATTCGAGCGGCTTGCAGACGTCCCCAGGGGCGAACACAGGATGGATGGGAGGTGTCTCAGGGCTCGATTGAAGCGCGCTGGGTCGGACTCCAGCAAGAAGTCGATGCCTTCCATCACCAGGGCGAAGTCGGCCTCATCCGCCGCATAGATGGAAAACCCTTCATGAGCGCGACGCTCGTGTACGGACAGCAAGCACCGATGGATCCACCTGTCCAACCAGAGCCGCACGCTCGCCATCGATAACACAGACAGGCCCTCGGTCCGACCTCGGGTTCACCCCTTCCCCCATATTGGCCAACACGCCCCCAGCCCGAGGCCAAACATAGCAGGTCTCGGTAGCACCCCGGCTGCAGGTCGAACGCCCCGCAGGTCGTCAAGCGCCGAGTCCTGTCCATCCTTGGATGGGCACGACTTCGGGGCACGGGGCAGGCAGCTATCGAGCTTGCTCCATCGAGCGCGCCTTCGCAGGAGGCCCGGGAGCACTGTAGGCTGCGGCCCACATGAGAACGCGGTCCCTCCTCCTCCCAGGACCGGCGGCTCTGGCGGCACTGGTGCTCACCGTGCGGCTCGGGATGTCGCCGCTCAAGAACTTCGACCTCTTCTTCCACCTCGCCGGGGGTCAGTTCGTCCTGAAGAACGGCTTCACCCGCGTGGACCCCTTCAGCGTCACGGGGACCGCGGGCTGGGTGCCTCACGAGTGGGGCTTCGGCGTGCTCTGCGTCGGCCTCATCCGCCTGCTCGGCGCCGCGGGTCCCGCGCTGCTCGTCGCGGGGCTCGTCGCGCTCAACCTCATGCTCCTGTGGAAGGTCCTCGAGCGCGCCGCCTCGGGTCGACGCGGCCTCTTGGCCGTCGCCACGCTCGCCGCCCTGCTCGTCGTCTACGGCCCCACCTGGCCCCAGGAGCGGCCGTACCACCTGGGCCACCTGCTCTTCACGCTCGCGGTCCTCGCCATCCAGTCGTGGCGCGCGGGCAATGACCGCATCCTCTGGGTCTTCCCCTTCCTCGGCGCCATCTGGGCCAACGTCCACGGGAGCTGGTTGCTCGGGCCCGCGCTCCTCGGCTCCACCGCCGTGGGCCAGTACCTCGACGAGCGCACCCCGGAGTCGCTCCGGCGCTCACTGAAGGCCATCGGCTTCAGCGTGGCCGCGTTCCTCGCCGCGGGCCTGGGGCCCGATGGCATCAACATCTACCTGTACCCCATCCACCACTCGCTCCTCGCCTCCACGCAGACCATCGTCGAGTGGCGGCCCCTCAACCTCGACCTCGCGTCGAGCTGGGCCTATCTCGCGCTCGGCGGCGCGGCCTGCTTCGCCGTCGGCCAGTCCCGCGTCCGCAAGGTGGCCATCCTGCTGCCCGCCTTCGTGCTGGGGCTCGCCGCCATCAAGGTCCAGCGACACGCGCCCTTCGCGGCCGTGCTGCTCGCGCTCGCCCTGCTGGAGCATGCGGCTCTGACGCGCGTCGCGGGCGAGACCACGGACACGGCGGTCAGTGCCTGGAAGCGCTTCTGGGGTCGGGTGGATGCGTGGACGGCCAGATGGAGCGCCAAGGCCGGTGGCGGACTCTGGCCCACGCTCGCGCTGCTGGGGCTCGTCGTGATTCACGCTCAGCACCCGCTGCCCTTCGACCAGGGCGTGAAGCGCTCCGTCATCCCCATCCCCGTGTTCGAGGCGCTGCGCAAGCACCCGCCGGGCAAGGTCCTCAACCCCTTCGTCATCGGCGGCCCCATCTCGTTCTTCGCGGGCGCCGACTACAAGGTGTTCATCGACAGCCGGAATGACCCGTTCCCCATGTCCATCCACGAGGACTACGACAAGCTCGTCTGGGGCGAGCCCGGCTGGGAGGACGCGCTGGCTCGCTATGACCCGGACTACCTCCTCTGGGACATCGAGAACCCGGGGAACATCCTGCTCGACAACCTCCGTGTGCTCGGGGGCTGGCGGGAGGAGGCGAGGGACGGCAACTACGTCCTGTGGATTCGAGAGCGTCCCACCGCGACGGGCCAGCCATGACGACGCGGAGACTCGAGGGACGCAAGGTCGCGCTCGCCCTCGTCGGGCTCGTGGCGATGCTCGCGTTCGACTACAGCCCCGTGCTGCGCGGTGAGGTGCTCGCAGGCCGCGACGTGTTCCGCATCTTCTTCCCCGACTCCGCGTTCCTGCTCGAGTCCCTGCGCACGGGGGAATTGCCCCTGTGGACGCCGTACATGCGGCTGGGACAGCCGTTCGCCGCGACGCTCTACTCGCAGGTGTTCTATCCGCCACGTTGGGTGGCCGTGCTTGTCTCCGGGCACATCGTCTCGATGACGGTGATGCACATCGCGCACGCGGCGCTCGCGGCGGCGGGCGTGTTCCTGCTCGCGAGGAGGCTGCGCGCCTCGTGGCCCGCGGCGCTCGTCGCGGGCGCCATGTTCGGTCTGTCGCCGATGATGACGGACCTGGGCATCCAGCAGAACGTCGTGGATGCCGCGGCCTGGAGTGGGTTCATCCTCCTGGCGGCGTATGACCTCGCGCTCCAGCCCGGACGCGGGCCGCTGACCCGCCTCGCCATCTTCTCCACCCTGTCCCTGTTCGCCGGCTCGCCGGAGACCACGCTGTGGCAGGGAATCATCGCGGTGCTCGTGGCCGGTTTCGTCGGCGCGACGAGGTCACCTGGAGCGCGGGGAACAGGCACAGCACCTTCGGCATCTCATGCCGCGAGCCTCGGCCCGTCGAAGCACGAAGGCAGCGTGACGCCTCGCTCAACCGAGGGACGCGTCGCGCCCTTCGTGGCTTCAGTGTCATCGCAACATGTCGTGGCGTCCCGCGAAGCCTCGGCCCAGGCCGAGGGAGAATCGGCTGCCAGACTCGCGCTCACGGGGCAGCACCCCACAGGCGCATCCACGACCGAGGGTACGGCTCACGTCGCCGAGCATCCCGCCGCACAGCGCCCGCTCGCGAGCCCCTCATCTCAGATCGCACCCGAAGGTGATGCCTCGGTCGGGCATCCCGCCGCGCTGCGTTCCCTCACGAGCCCCGCATCTCAGGTCGCGTCAGCATCCGAGAAGGATGTCTCTGTCGGACGCCCCGCCGCGCAGGGCCCGCTCGCGGGCTCCGCCTCTCAGGTTGCGTCCGCGTTCGAGAGTGCGCCCCACGTCACATCCAGTTCCACCTCCGAGCCGGAGCAGACCCTCCACGTCACCACCGCCTCGCCGCGTTCATCACGGGCCTCACGGAGGGGTCTCCGCTCCCGAGTCCTCGCCGTGGTGGCCGTCGCGGGTGGATTCATCCTCTCCGCCATCCTCGCGTCCGTGGTCCTGGTGCCCACGGCCGAGTTCGCGCTCAACTCGCTGCGCGCGCAGGGTGGCTGGTCGGAGCAGCTCGCGTGGTCCGTGTCGTGGCCGCAGGTCCTCTCGTCGGTGTGGCCGCTCGCGGACTGGCCTCGTGACAGGTACTGGGGCAAGGACCAGTGGTTCATCCTCAACCTGTTCCTGGGCACCCTGCCCTGCACGCTCGCCATCGTCGGTGGGCTCCACGGTCCACGGCGCGCTCGTCCCTTCCTCATCGGAGCACTCGCCCTGGTGCTACTGAGCCTGGGGCGGCACTTCCCTCCCGCGGCCTGGGTCCTCCAGTCCGTACCGCCGTTCTCCCTCTTCCGCTACCCCGCGAAGTACTTCGTCGGCACCGCCTTCTGTCTCTCCGTGCTCGCGGCCTTCGGGCTGGATGCACTGGGCCGGCTCGCGCGGAAGCTGCCTCCCTCGCGCGTGAAGGCCGCCGTGGCCTTCGTCCTCATGGGCGGTGCCATCGCCGCGAGCGGACCCGTGGTCCGCATGCTCCCCATGCGCGCCTCCGCTGAAGCCGGTGCCCCCTGGGTGCCCTTCGCGCTCGGGCTCGCCGTGGTCACCGTGCTCCTTCTGCCGTGGTCCTTCGCCCGCCCGCGCCGCGTGCGACACGGCCTCGCGGCCCTCGCCGTGTTGGAGCTCGCGGCCGCGCACTCGTTGCTCGGCGTTCCCAGGTACACGCCCTGGGGGGCCTTGAAGCAGCCCTTCTCCCTTCGCGCCTTCCTGCCCGAGCCCTTCCAGGGACGCATCAGCGCGGACATCGAAGGACCCGAGGACCCGACGCGCGTGGGCATCACCAACACCATCGAGCGCAGCCTCGACCGCCTCATCCCCAACCGCTTCGTCGAGGAACGCCTCCCCGCCCTCGAGGGCTACGGCGCCCCCGAGCCGCTGCGCTCGGACGTCTTCCACCTCGCGGGAGAGCGCGGCGCCTACGACCTCGCGGGCGTCACGCACTACATCCGCAAGGGGCCGCCCCCCTTCGAGGACCTCGAGCTGATCCATCAGGCCGAGGACGGCACCACCCTGTCCCGCTCGCGCACCGCGCTGCCTCGCGCGTTCCTGGTCCAGCGCGCCCGCGTCGTCTCCGATGAGGAAGCCTTGGAGGCCGTCCTCGACGAGGACCACCCCTTCCGGGAGATCGCCTTCCTCGCCACCGGCGAGCCCCTGGACCAGCCCGAGTGCGCGGGAGGCTCCGTGCGAATCGAGAAGAGCACGGCCCAGCACCTGGAACTCGATGTCAGCGCCTGTGACGACAGCTACCTCGTCGTCTCGGACAGCTACTACCCCGGATGGCGCGCGACGGTGGACGGGAAGGACACCCCCATCCACCGCGCCAACCACGCCCTGCGCGCCGTGCGACTGACGCCCGGCGCCCACCGCGTCCACTTCGACTACGCCCCCACGAGCTTCCGCCTGGGCCTCGCCCTGTCACTGCTCGGCTGGGCGGGGCTCGGCTTCGTGTGGCTCAGGGCGAGACGCCGCGCGTGACGCGTCTCACGACGTCACGCCGTGCCGCTCCGCGTTCGCGACGAAGGCATCGCGCAGATACCGCGCGAGCCCCGGCTTCACGCGGTCCAGGCTCTCCGTGAAGCGCGAGTCCCCCACGTACATCTCCCCGAGCCCTCGCTGCATCACATGGGAACACGGGTAGAACCACTTCGAGATGAACTGGCGATACGCCTCCGCGAGCGCCAGCGCCTCGGGGCCCGTCGCCGCGCGCCCCGCTTCGAGCTGCCCCGCGAGCGCGCCCAGGAGGCCGTCCTGCTCCGCCTTGATGGCGCTCCAGTCCTCCTTCTTGTAGCGCGAGGTCCGTCGCGACGATTCCCGGTACGCCTCGGTGTCCCCCCAGCGCTCCTTCACCTCCGCCTCGTACTTCGACGGGTCGAAGTCCCCAAACGCCTCGAACATCTTCTCGTTGTCCATGGGCATCCCCTGCTCGAGTGCCTCCAGCGCCTGGTCCACCGTGCGCCGGAGGGCGTCCAGTCGCGAGGCTCGCTCGGACAGCAGCTGCCGCTGCATGAGCAAGGCCGCGCGGAGGTCGAAGTGAGGGTCGCCCAGGATGCGGCGGATCTCCTCCAACGGGAAGCCGAGCTCCCGGAAGAAGAGCACCTGCTGCAACCGCCGCAGGTCCACCTGCGTATACAGCCGGTAACCCGCCTCGCTGCGCCCCGAGGGACTCAACAAGCCCAGGTCGTCATAGTGATGCAACGCCCGGACGCTGACCTTCGCCAGACGGGCCACCTGGCTGACTGTAAGGGCCATCTCTCTCCACCTCGGATGAGATGACTAAGGCCTCACGTCGCGTGAGGGTCAACCCCGGGCGTGCACGAAGCACACGGCTGCTCCTCAAGCCACCGAGGCGGAGCGCGGCCCCGGGTCAGTCGAGGAAGCGTCCAGGAGCGGGCGGAAGACATCCGCATCAGCGCGTGCCCTCCGTCGCGCGCACCGAGGTGGATCCCTCAATGGTCCTGCTGGCGCGGGCGTCGCAGCCCTCGCCACGGAAACTCGCAAGCCCCTGCTTCAGTCGCCGCGCGCCACGCTCACCAAAACGTTCGCCAGAGGTCGAGAGGCAGAGAAGCGCCCTCCGCCGCGCCCCTCACGACCGTCCCACTCTCACATGCGTCCCACCTCCCGCCGCGAGGGCTCGCAAGCCCCTGCCTCAGTCGCCGCGCGCCACTCTCACGGGAGCACTCGGCAGATGTCGAGTGGCAGCGAAGAGCCCTCCGCCGCGTCCCTCACGACCGTCCCACTCGACGGGCGTCTCACCTTTCGCCGCGAGGGCTCGGAAGCCCTCTGCTTCACTCGCCGCGCGCCACGCTCGCCGGAGCGTTCATCGGTGGACGGAAGACATAGAACATCAACGGCGAGCCCTCCGTCGCGCGCACCGTTGCGCCCCGACGCAGCACCCACAACTGCCCCTCCTTCACCGGCCTCTCCTCGTCGGCAGCAAGGACTCCCGAGCCCTCCGCCACGTAGACGATGACCGGCTCCGCGCGCGTCGCCTCCAGCGAATGCGCCCCTCGCGCGAGCACCACGCTGGACATCCGCCCCTCCAGCGCGGGCAGCTTCACCACCACTGCCTCCCCGCCCCCCTCGGCCAGCTTCGCGAGCGCCTGCAACGGCGTGAACGTGAAGGGCTCCGGCCCCCGCTGCATCCGCGCGTCCTCCGCGTCGATGTAGAGATTCCCATCGAAGCGCGGCGCGGCGAACACCAAGTTGCCCAGCATCTGGTCCTCCGCGCGGTTGAACCACGCGTGCCCGGTGAAGGGCTCGGAGGCAATCAAATCCCCGGGAGGATGCGTCCCGCGTCGCTCCGTCAGCGCGCCATCCTCGCCCCAGATCTGCTGCACCTCCGCCTGCCCCGCGACGATGACCGTGGCCTCGTGCGTGCGACGGTGGATGTGCAGCGGGCACGCCTGTCCCCGCCCCATGACGTGCAGGTGCACCGTCGCGCCGTCGGCGAAGAAGAACGTGTCCGAGATGTCCGCCGCGTCGGGGTTCTTCTTCGCCAGCGACTCGAAGACGGCGGGCACGTCGAAGACCTCGACGTCCGGGTCCTCGGGCACCGTCATCGCGCGCTTCACCGCGAACAGCACCGCCACCAGGAACACCGTCAGCACCAGCGACAGCGTCCGGTACAACACCACCCGACGTCGCAGCGTGGCGGACTCAACCGAGATGGGCTCGCTCAAGGAGGGCATCCTGGACGTCACGCCGGGCCCCTCGCACCACAGCCGAGCCCGAGCGCACAAAGAAACATGGCGGGGCCCTCCGTGAGGAGGACACCCGCCACATGATTCGGAGGAAGCGCCGCGAGGCGACTCCTCACGAGACCCGAGGGACTCAGTAGGCGTTGTTCTTGCCGAAGTCCTTCATCGTCTTCTTGTTCAGCGCGACGTTGGACGACTGACCGTCGTTGTCCACGTCGGAGTTGCCGGCGAGGGCGGCCGCGGAGGCGCCGAACAGCTTGCGGATGTTGTCACCGAACAGCGTCACAACGCCGATGGCGGCGATCGCGATGAGGGCCACGATGATGATGTACTCGGTCATGCCCTGACCACGAGCCTTGCGGAGCTGGTTCTTCTTCGAGATCGCCTTCATGGAAGTCTCCTGGGGTTCAGACGGGAAAGACACCCTGTTACTCGGGGTTGAAACGCACCCTAAAGGAGATCCCACCTGCACCTCCATCCGTCATCGGGAGGATGGGGGCAATCTCCTGTGATTCCGGGCGAATAGCTCACTTCTTGAGAATTGGAGGCCCGCTCAGGGGCCGACCGGGGCCGCGACGGGTGGAGAATCCCGGGTGCACGCGGAGGCAGGGAGAGCATCGCACAGGCTCCGCACCGCCCGTGACAGCTCCTCGTCCCCAGGGTGCTCGGCGGCAGCCTGCCGTCCCAGGGCGAGCGCCTCCCGGGCATCCACCGGCGTCCAGACCGTGCGCGTCGCCCAGGCCTGCTCGGCCACCAGCTTCAGGTACGCGGCGATCAACTCCGGCTCACGCCCACCCTTGCGCACCTCGGGCTCCAGGAGGGAGGCGGCCAGCGTCAAGTCCTTCTGGGCCAGGGCGGCGCGGGCCAGGGCCACGGCGGCCCCTCGGCTGTCGGGCGCCACCTGACGCCACAGCGAGGCCACGCCCCGGACCAGCGGGTCATTCGCGGCGTGGTAGCGCTCCATGTTCCGGTAGAGCCGCTCGGCCTGCTCGGGAGTGGGCGGGTGCTGGCGCAGGTAGTCCTCGATGAACAGCCGCGAGCTGCCATCCGGAGAGCGCCGCTCGTCCTTCACGCGCACGTCCAGGTTCGCCACGAAGAAGGCGATGGGTGAGGCGTACTCGAGCAGGTTGTGGTCATCCGTGTTGATGGGACCCGGGCCCGCGAAGGCGATCTGCCCCTCCTCGCTGTGCACCTGCTTGGAGAGCAGCGAGAACACGTCCGTGAGCCCCACCCGCTCCAAATCCTTGCGCACCTCGGGCAGCGCCATGCGCCGGGCCAGCCGCTCGACGTCGAGGGCCAGCGGCTTGCGGCTCGCGACCATGACCAGGTCCTGGGGCCCCAGCCACGTGGTGGCGTGCGGGAAGGTGTCGCGCATGGTGCGGACCACCAGCCGGATGAGCTCGTCGTTGCTCTCGTAGGTGTGGATCCACTGCACCAGCACGCCGTCGTCGGTGAGGTGCCGGTCCACCGTCTGGAAGAAGTCCCGCGTGAACAGGCCCGACACACCCGCCACCCACGGGTTGGAGGGCACGCTCACGACCAGGTCGTACTTGCGGTCCGCCAGCGCCATGAACGTCTTGGCGTCGTCGATGTGCACGCGCGTGCGCGGGTCATCCACCGCGTTGCGGTTGTCATCCTTGAACAGGCGCGCGGCGTCGATGACCGCCGGGGCGATCTCCACCATGTCCAGCCGCTCCACCGGATGCGCCAGCACGCTGCCCGCCGTAATCGCCGCGCCCGCGCCCACCAGGAGCACGTTCTTCGGCTCGCGCGCGTGGAGCAGCGCGCCCAGGTGCCCGGCCATCACCTGCGTCTCCACGTCGCTGCCGTTGGAGGCGTCAATCTTGCCGTTGAGCTTCATGAAGCGCAGGTGGTCCTTCGGGTAGTCGGCCACCAGCACCGTCGCGAAGGTGTCGTCCCGGTAGAACACGGGCTGGAAGTTCTTCTCCGTGTCCGCCACCAGCTTCGCGTAGCTGTCCGGCGGCTTCTGGTGCGAGCGGATGGAGGCGATGCCCGACAGCCGCACCGACCAGCCGCTCATGCCGCCCAGCACCACCACGGCCAGCAGCGCCGCCGCCCCCACCGGCCACAGCGCACGCACGGGGCTCTGGGGACGCCCCGACAGCGCGTGGAAGGCCAGCGCCGCGGCGGCGAGGTTCGCCACCACGCCCGCCACGAAGTTGCCCTCCATGCCCCACCACGGCATCAGCACCAGCCCGCCCAGCGCCGAGCCGGTGATGGTGCCCACCGTGTTCCACAGGTACACGCTCCCCAGCTCGCGCCCCACCTCGGACACCTTCGCCGTCGCCACGCGCGCCGCCGCCGGGAAGGCCGCGCCCATGAAGAACGTGGGCACCAGCAGCACGAGGCAGCAGAAGCCGAACGTCAGCAACTGGAACAAGGGCCAGGTGTCCACCGAGCGCGTCATCATCCACTGCGCCGTGCGGAACAGGTGCGGCAGCCGCACGTACAGGGGCAGCGCGACGCAGAGGCTCGCCACCAGCGCGACTTGCGTGAAGCCGTACACGCGCAGCGAGTCCACCTTCTGTGCCCGCGTCATCAGCCAGAAGCTGCCCAGGCCGATGCCCAGGATGAACGCCGTCAGGATGAGCGTGAAGGCGTACGTGGACGCGCCCAGGACGATGGACAAGAGGCGGATCCACGTCACCTGGTAGAGCATGGACGTGAAGCCCGACAGCAGCACGCCCACCAGCGCCGCGCGCACCGCCACGCGGGGATAGGCCACGTCCTGGGCCCCTTCCGCCACCGGCGCCGCCTGTCCGGGCGCGAGCGCCGGAGGGTGCCTGCGCGCGAGCAGCAGCGCCGCCACCGCCAACAGGATGTTCAGCCCCGCCGCCAGCTTCGCGGAGGCCGACAGCCCCAGCACCGGCACCAGCCGCGTGCCCGCGAGGAACACGCCCAGCGCCGCGCCCAGGCTGTTGACCGCGTACAGCCGCGCCAGCTCCCGCTGCACCCCCGACAGACTGTCCGCGAAATGACGAACCAGCGCCGGCAGCGTGCCGCCCATCAGCAGCGTGGGCACCACCAGGGACAGCGCGGCCACCAGCAGCCGGGGCCCCACGCGCCACCCGTCCGGCACGCTGGGCGCCACCGCCAGCCACAGGGCCCCCAGGGCGTCGAGGACATAGGGGAAGGCCAGCGCGTACAGCGCCACGCCCAGCTCCAGCACGCCGTACAGCGCCAGGGGGCTCTTCACCCGGTCCGCTGTCCGCCCGAAGACAGATGCACCCAGCGCCAGGCCGCCCATGAAGGTGGCGAGCACCACGGCATGCGCCTGACCACTGTTGCCCAGGACGTTCCCGAGATACTTGGACCAGACCAGCTCGTAGACCAGCGCGGTGCCTCCCGACAGGAAGAGGAGGGCCGACACAAGGTTCTTCGGGAAACGCGCGATGAGGGACATAAGGGGACAGCGCGGAACCTTACTCGTTATGTTCGGGACCCACCAATGAACGCCCACCTCCTGCAAGCCGCATTGCTCGCCTGGTCTCCAGGCCTGCGGGTGACCCGCGCGCAGGGAGACTGCGCCGCCATACTCCACCACCCCGCCGAGTCACTCGTGGACCGCCCGCTCCACGTGGCCCTGGGCATCTCCCAGGAGCGCGCCCGCGAGCTGGACCGCCTCGCGCGCGAGGACCGCCGCGCCGTGGAGTTCGTCTCCGCGCACCTGGGCGGCGAGGACGCCACGCCCTTGAGGCTCACGCTGGGTCAGGAGGACGGCGAGGCCTGCGCGTGCGTCCAGGACCTGAACGTGCTGCTGGAGGGCGCGCCGCCGGTGCAGATCTCCCGGCTGTCCTCGTCGCTCAGCCATGAGATCCGCAACCCCCTGTCCTCGGTGAAGATGGCGGTGCAGACGCTCGCGCGGAACACCGCGCTGTCGGACCGGGACAAGCGGCGGCTGACCATCGCCAACCGCGAGATTCGCACCATGGAGCGCATGCTGTGGCTGCTGTCCGAGTACGGCCGCGACACCACGCCCAACCTGGACGCGCACGCGCTGCGCTCGGTCATCCAGGAGGCCCAGGGCATGGTGGCGCTGGAGTTGGCCGAGCGGCGCATCGAGGTGCGCGTGGACGAGGAGGCGGAGCTGCCGCGCGTGCGCGTGGACCCCAACCGGCTCCGGCCCGTGCTGGCGCAGGTGCTGCTCAACGTGGCCATGGGCCGCCCCGAGGACAGCCCGGTGGAGGTCGCCCTGAAGCGGGGCGGGCCGGGCCGCGTGCTCATGGTGCTCAAGGACCCCGCCGCCGCCCTGCCCCCCGAGGAGAGCGGCACCTTGTTCGAGCCCTTCGGCTCGCGGCTGGCCCGGGGGGCGGGCCTGTCGCTGGCGGCCCTGCGCCGGGTGATGATGGGGCAAGGAGGGGACGTCGTCGCCGAGGGCAGCGCGGAGCCCGGCATGGTCTTCACGCTGACGTTCGCCACCTGAGAGGGACGCCATGGAGACCCTCCTCATCGTCGACGACGACGTGTCGCTCCTCGAGACCTTGAAGATGCACTTCGAGGAGATCGAACACGACAACCAGCCGCGCTACCAGGTGGCCACCGCCACCAGCGCCGCGGCGGGCCTGCGCGCCGCCCAGGAGACCATGCCCAGCGTGGTCATCCTCGACATGATGCTCCCGGACCGCACGGGCCTGGAGATCATCGAGGAGATGAAGGGGCTGTGCGGCGATGCCCGCATCATCCTCGTCACCGCGTACCACGACATGGAGACGACCATCCGGGCCATGAAGGCCGGAGCCTTCGACTACATCCACAAGCCCTTCCCGGACCCGGCCGCGCTGGACCTCGTCGTGGAGCGCGCGCTGGAGTACCGCCAGCTGTCGCGCCGCGCCGACGAGGTCAACCGCGAGAACGCCGCGGTGCGCCTGGGCGACATCGTGGGCACCAGCCCCCTGATGCAGCAGCTGGTGAAGGAGATCGGCAAGGTGACCGGCAGCCACGCCACCGTGCTGATTACGGGCGAGAGCGGCACCGGCAAGGAGCTCATCGCCCGCGTCATCCACAACTACTCCTACGACGAGCCCCGGCCCTTCATCGGCATCAACTGCTCGGCCATCGTCGACACGCTGCTGGAGAGCGAGCTGTTCGGCCACGAGAAGGGCGCCTTCACCGGCGCCACCGCGGGCAAGCCGGGCAAGTTCGAGCTGGCCGAGGACGGCACCGTCTTCCTCGACGAGATTGGCGACATGTCGCTGATGCTCCAGGCGAAGCTCTTGCGCGTGCTGCAGGAGCGCGAGTTCGAGCGCGTGGGCGGCGTCAAGCGCATCAAGCTGCGCGCCCGCGTCATCGCCGCGACGCACCGCACGCTCTCCGAGGAGGTGGAGGCCACGCGCTTCCGCGAGGACCTCTACCAGCGCCTCAAGGTCATCACCCTCCTGATTCCCCCGCTGCGCGAGCGGCGCGAGGACATCCCGCTGCTCGTCAAGCACCTGCTCGAGCGCATCAACGAGAAGGTCCACAAGCGCGTCACCCGCGTGCCCACCGAGGTGATGGAGCGCCTCACCCGGCTGCCGTGGCGGGGCAACGTGCGCGAACTGGAGAACGTGCTCACCCGCGCTGTCGTCCTCGCGCCAGGGGATGTGCTCCGCGGGGATGATCTCCCGTCACTCGACACCCAGCCCTCACCGGACAACGGACGGCCCCCGAGCAACAGCCTCATGTTCGCCGCGCCCCCGGTGGACGACGCCAGCCAGATTCCGACGCTCGACGAGGCGGAGCGGATGCTGATCGCCCGTGCGATGGCCGTCACCAAGGGGCACAAGGGTCGCACCTGCCAGATTCTTGGAATCAGTCGCCCGACCCTCGAGCGCAAACTGCAGAAGTACAATCTTTCACAGGGACAGAACCCTTCAGGGCCGGGGTTCCCCGTGAAAGACGACCCGTGAACACTGTCCGGGCCGCGACAGAGGCCCTGGTGGTTTTAACGTTTCGTTCAACTTGATCAGACTGTTTGAACGTTCTGTTTCAGGTTTTGGACACAGAAGGGTGGGTGCTACGGACCTCTAGCGCTAAGTACCCGGCATTCCTGGATGTGTTCCCCCTGGAGCACTTCATTCCCCGCTGGCACGTCTCTTGGAACTGGAAAGCCCCGTTGCCGCCGAAGCAGGCGGCCGCTTCTACCCCCGACTGCCTTCCACGGAGTGAATGCCATGCACGGTTTCAATCGCCCCCTCGGCCCTATCGGTTCCAACGTCGTGGCGCCGCTCCAGGCGACCAGCTCCGGGATGATGGTCACCGCGAACAAGCTCGTTCCGGGGCAGGAGGCCATCGACTTCAAGGGGTACTTCAAGGTCGAGTCCTTCCCGCACAACTCGACCATCTATCGCCCCGGCGACAACACGGACCGCGTCTATCTGCTCAAGTCCGGCCGCGTGCGCCTGATGCGCATCGGGAAGAACGGCACCCGCTCGGTGGTGTCCATCCTGCGCCCGGGTGACCTGTTCGGCGAGCTGTTCCGCCCCGAGGGGACGCCCATCGAGGAGATGGCCATCGCGGCGGGTGAGGCCGAGGTGTGGAGCATCGAGGGTCGTGACTTCCGCGCGCAGCTCGAGGCGCGTCCGGCCCTGGCGGTGGACGTGGTGCGCGCCTACGCCGAGCGCGTGCGTGCCCTGCGCAAGCGCGTGCTGGGCCTGACCTTCAAGGAGGTCCCGGCGCGTCTGGCGGACACCCTGCTGACGCTGGTGGAGGCGCACGGTGAGCGCTGCCCCCACGGCGGTGAGACGGACCTGCGCGGAATCACGCAGCAGGACCTGGCGGACCTGGTGGGCGCCTCGCGCTCGTTCGTGTCCACGCTCATCAACGAGATGAAGCGCGAGGGCGTGCTCGGCAACGTCGGCCGCATCCTCTGCGTGCGCGACCAGAAGGCCCTGCGCAAGATTGCCTCGAAGGAGAAGTGAGCCACGGCCCGCGCTCGCGGGTGTGACGAAGCAGCGTTCAACGACGGGCCTGACCATGCGCTTCGCGTGTGGCCGGGCCCGCGTCGTTTTCTGGGGTGATGCGCGAGGCGCGAAGGAGCGCCCGGCCTGGCGCCAACTCCGGTGCGGGCGACCTCGTGCGCCCCCGGATGGCCGGTTGATCAACTCGTTCAACCCGGAGGCCGGGTTGATCGAAAGTGAACGTCCGTGGCCATCGGACAAGCCGCGATGTGGGCGTGATTTCCACGGTCGTGGAACCCACGAAGCCCGCTCCGGTGCGGGGCTGAGTGAACGAACTCGACGAAACGCCCGGCGCCCGCCGAACGCCGACGAGTGAACCTCTCCGTTCAACTCGTTCAATCCGGCCCGCGCGGCGCGAGATAGCGAACGCTCGACGGGATGAGCGCGGCCAGAAACTTGCCGCCTTTTCGGGTCGAACCGTCTGTCCGCGCGGCCCCACGGAACCGTCCGCCGACAGGGGACCTGCGGCGTGGGACTCGCGCCTGCCACGAGAGGCCACGTCACGCGAACCCCACACGCGTGCTGGGGATCCGTCGGGACCGCCTCTGCACCTGGAGCCACGTCACGACTCGGACGAGGGCTCCGAGCACCTCGACTTCGGTGTTCAGGAGCCATTCAGCCTGGAGGTTCCATCGAGACCGCCTCTGCACCTGCGGCCGCGTCACGACTCGGACGAGGGCTCCGAGCACCTCGACCTCGGCGCTCAGGAGCCATTCAGCAGGGAGGTCCCATCGAGACCCTCTGCACCTGCGACCGCGTCACGACTCAGGCGCGGGCCTTCAGCTCCTCGACCTCGGCGCGCAGGAGCCAGTCATCCTGGAAGTCCGTCGCGGCGGCGGCGATCTGCGCCAGACGCTCCGGCTTCGCGCGCCCCGACTCACGCAAGCCGCGCACCTCACGGTAGAGCGCCGCGAGTGACGGATGCAGCGCCAGCGACTTGCGCTCGCGCGCCTTCGACTCGCCGTCCCCCTCCGCGAACGCCTCCAGCTCGCCGAACCACCGGTCCCACGTCGCCGGGTCCGCGGGCCCACCCGCCACCGAGGGCAGATGCGTGCTCACGAAGAGCTTCGTCACCGCGGGCACCTCCAGCACCCGCCCCGCGAGCCGCGCGCGCAGCGCCAGCACCTCGCCCCCACCTGCGGCGAAGCCCTCCAGCTCCAACCCGCTCGACAGCGACAGCTTGAACGGCCCGCGCTCCGGCAACCCGCCCGCGCCGAACGCCACCAGCGCCGAGCCATTCCACGGCCGCGCCCCGTCCGCCGCCTTGCCACCGCGCGAGACGATGATGGGCCCCTCCATCCGCACCAGCGCGGACGTGAGCCCGGGCGCCACCGGCCCCGGCGCGAGCACCGACTCCATCACCCGCCCCGTCACCTCGCGCCCGTCCGCCAGCACCAGGTGATTCACCGTGCGAGCCTCGCGCGCCACCTCCAGCCCGAAGTCCCCACCGCGCTTGAACGCCAGCGTCGACTCGAACTCCGCGAGCACCTCGAACAGGTGCTCGAAGTCGCGCGCCACGAAGAGCTGCGGCTGCATCCGCGTGATGTCGTATTCCGTGTCCGCGCACGCCACCGTGAGCGGCAGCTTGCGCACCGCCGGCGTCAGGCAATGCTCCGCCTCGCCGATGCTCGACAGGAGGCCCGCGCCGTAGATGCGCGGCCGCTCCAGGTCGCCCACCAGGCCGTACTCCGCGGTCCACCAGTACAACCGGCTCGCGCGCGTGCTCTCGCTCACGTAGCGGCGGCTCGCGCTCGCCGCCGTCAGCCGCGCCTCCGCGTGCGCCACCTCGTCCTCGCTCGCGTCCGGGTCCTCCTTCACCACCGACAGGTTGCGGATGGCCTCGAACACCGCCTGGTCCTCCAGGCTCGCGATGGACTTGAACCCCACCAGGCCGCAGGCCTTGAGGTACTCCGAGTAGCGCCGGTTGGCGATGATGGGCGCATGCCCCGCGCTCTCGTGCACGATGTCCGGCGCGGGCGTGTAGCCGATGTGCTCGTGCGTGCGGATGTCCGACGCGATGGCCAGCACACCCATCGACTGGAGCTCCGTGAACACCGCCGGCGGGATGAACCCGCGCACGCCCACGCACGCCCAGCCCAGCCGCGACAGCCGCTCGTTCATCTCGTCGAGGCTGGGAATCGCCTCCAGGTTGATGCCCGTCGCCGTCAGGCCCTCCAGGTACACCGGATGCGCCCGCTCGGAGAGATGTCCGCGCAGCTTGCCCAGGATGTGCCGCCACACCGCGTGGTCCCTCGGCGTGTACGCGTCGTAGTCCTGGCTCACCACGTAGCGCCGCAGATGCGCGGGCAGGCGGGATATCGTCAGTTCCGTTGGCGTCATATCCGAGTACTCCTGGTGAAAACTTCCAATCAGGAGAGGATACTGACGGGAGTCGGCTCCGGAAAACCGACAGAATCCGACGCCTTCGTCGGTTTATCGACGAGGACTCACACGCGCTGACGCAGTCCGTCGAGGACGCCGGCGGCCCCGGGACTGAGGGAGCCGGAGGGCCAGAGGGCCACGACCTCCACGGCCTGGGGCTCCTCCTCCTTCAGGGGCCAGGCGTGGATGTCCTCCGGGAACGGGTGCATGGGGCGCAGGTCTGGGGTGATCGCGCAGGCGCGAAACGCACGCAGCAGCTCGTAGAGGAGCAGGAAGCTCTCGACGCGGGCGACCTCCTGCACCGTGACGCCGTGCTCCGCGAAGCGCGCGCTGTTCGCGCCACCGTAGGGGTCGTCGCGCAGCCAGTCGACGAAGGGCTGGCCCGCCAGGTCCCTCACATGCAGCGTGCGCCGGGCCGTGGACGCTGTCGCGAGCGAACTGCCGGGGCCCGCGAGCACGACGAAGGGCATGCGCAGCAGCGACTCCGACTCCACGCCCTCGTGTGGCGGCAGGGGCGTGAAGTCCAGGGCCAGGTCCAGCTGGCGCGTCTGCACCTGGCGCGTCAGCTCGTGCGGCCCGCCGAAGCTGAGCACCAGCTTGAGCCCCGTGGCCGCCGCGTTCTGGGCGACCTTGCCGAGCAGCGAGAGGGACAGCGTGGGATTGAGCCCCAGGCGCACCACGGGCTCGGCGCTGGCGAGGTCCTTCAGGCGCTTCATGTCGAGCTGGTGCAGGGGCGTCTGGGTGCCGGCGAAGAGCCGCTCCCCCCGCGCGGTGAGCTGGAGTCGACGCCCGGGGCCGCGCTCGAGCAGCGTGGCGCCGTCCGCCAGCGCCATCTCCAGCGCGCGGATGTGCTCGCTCACCACGGAGCGCGCCACGCCCAGGTGCTCGGCGGCGGACTCGATGCTGCCCGCCTCCACGGCGGCGGTGAAGGACTCCAGCCAGACGAGGTGTCGCACCAGCTTGCGTGGCGGCATGCTCCCCATCCTGGCACCCCTCCCACACGCGGCACGAGGACTCTGGAGACACCGGGCGCGCTTCCACTGCGAGGAAGCAGTCGGGCGCGCGTCGCTGCTTGAACATGCGCCGGGAGCGGGCTAGCAGAAGGCGCGATGTCCCGGACGCCTTCCGACACCCTCCCCGCCCAGGGGCTCCGCCAGCGTCTGGCCGGCGCCACGCCCCTGCTGGGCCCCGCGCTGCTGTGGTGCACGCTGCACGGGTTGCTCGCGCTGGCGTTCTTCGGTGCCCCCCTGCTCGCCTCCGTGGAGCGGCTGGCCGCCTCGCTGCGCCCCGTGCTGCTGGTGGGCGGCGTCATCCAGGCCCTGTTCCTGGGGCTGCTCACCTTCGTCGCCACGCTGCCGCTGATGTTGCTCGGGCGGCGCTACGCGGTGGCCCTGCCCATCGCCGTGGCGCTCGGCGTGGCGATGCTGGGCGTGGACGCGCTCGTGCTGTCCTCGCTGGGCTTCCACATCAACGGCCTGGTGCTCGCGGTGGCCATGCAGCCTCGCGCGCTCGCGGAGACGGGGCTCGCGCCGCATGAACTGGCGCTCCTCGCGGTCGGCACCCTGGCCGTGCTGTCGCTCGATGTCTGGGTCGGCGTCCAGTTCCTGCGCCGCGTCCGACGGCCCCGGCACGTGGCGAGGCTGGTCGCCGTCCTCGTGCTGACCACCGCGGTGGAGCGCCTGACGAGCGCGTGGCTCGTGTTCGCCCATGGTGGCGCGGTGCTGCACGCGGCCACCACCCTGCCCCTCCAGCCGCCCGTGCGGATGAACACGCTGCTCATGCGGCTGACGAGCCGTCCTCCCGCGTCGGGCCTGCGCCTGGGCGTGAGCCCCGAGGCCGGCGTGCCCGCGTCGACCATCGACCCCGCCGCCGTGCGCTTCACGCGCAAGCCCGACATCCTGCTCATCCTCGTCGAGAGCCTGCGCGACGACTTCTTCCGTCCGGACGTCATGCCCCACCTGTGGAAGCGCGCGGAGCACGGCACGCGCTTCCTGCACCACCACAGCGCGGCGAGCTCCACGGACTACTCGGTCTTCAGCCTCTTCTTCGGCCTGGAGGCCCAGCGCCGTGACGCGGTGGTGGGCGCGGGCCGCGCGCCCCTGCTCTTCCCCGCGCTGCGGGAGAACGGCTATCGCCAGGCCTTCTTCGCCGCGTCCTCGGTGGACTGGATGGGGCTGAAGGACACGGTGTTCCGCGACGTGCAGGGCGGCCTGCGCACGGACTACGAGGGCAAGAGCCACCTGCGCGACGCGGCCATGGTGAAGGACGCGCTGGACCTGGCGCGCTCCACGCCCGTGGACACGCCGCTGTTCACGTTCGTGTTCTTCGCGGGCACGCACTTCGACTACGACTACCCGCCGCGCTCGGCGGTGTTCTCGCCCGCGTGGGACGGCAAGGGAGGTCTCGCCACCGCGCGCGTGCCCGCCGAGCACCTCAAGGCCCGCGCGTGGAACTCCGCCTACGAGGTGGACACGAAGGTGGAGGAGCTGTTGTCCCAGTGGGAGGCCGTGCGCGGCACGCGCCCCCTGGTCGTCTTCACCGGAGACCATGGCGAGGAGTTCCGCGAGCACGGCCGCGTGGGCCATGCCAGCGACGTCACCGAGCTGCAGCTGCATGTGCCCATGCTCGTCTTCGATGAGCGCCTGCCGCCGGGCCAGGTCGAGGCCGTCACCGGCCACATCGACCTGGTGCCCACGCTGTTCGACCTGCTGGGGGACACGCACACGCCGGAGCAGCTGGGGGATGGGATTCCGATGAGTCGTCCGGACCCTCGGCGCTACCTGCTCACCACCATCGGCTGGGAGCCTCGCTACGCGCTCATCGGACGTGAGCTGAAGGTGCGCTTCGGCGCGGGCCTGCCCGGCACCGAGCTGAGTGACTTGTGGGACCGCCCGCTGCCAGATGCGCAGGAGCGCTTCGCGGCCGAGGCGCCGCGAATCCTCCGCAGGCTGCGCGGCGGTGGCGCTCCGAGCGAAGCTTCCGAGCCCACGCCCCGGCCCGTCCCCACGGGGGCTCCCGCGACCGCGACCCAGCCGCCACGCTGAGACACGCGTCCGTGACTCAGAAGCGGGCGCGGGCGCCGAGCGCGAGCGAGAACAGGCCCAGCTTCACGGTGTCCGGGTTCCGGAGGAACTGGACGATGCGGTAGTCCGTGGCGACCAGCTCGTAGTAACCCTCGAGCCGCTCGAAGCCGAGCACCTTCGCCGGCCGCCCCACGCCCCCTCCCAGCAGGAACGCCGGGCGCAGCGCCGTCTTGAACCAGTAGTAGCCCGACTCGTACCGGTCCGGCAGCGTCAGGTAGAAGTCGTCGCCGAATGTGTAGCTGAACGCCGCGCCCAGGGTGAGCGGGCGGAGGTCCCACTCCCCGTGCCGCACCCGGAACGGATGCCACTGCGCCTTGAGCGTCAGCGTCACGAAGTCCGAGCCCGCCACCGCCTGCGGCGCCCAGCCCACGAGCACCTCCAGGTCCACCTGCTCGTCCAGGAAGGCCCACCCGGGCCCCGCCGCGAGCATCCCGATGGAGCCCGCGAACTGCACGGCCGCATGGTCCGGCACGTACCACAGCGCCCCCTTCGACTCGGAGGCGTCCTCGAGCAGCTCCTGCTCCTCCGCGCGCGCCGAGGACGCCGCCAGGAGCAGCGACGCCAGCAGTCCTCCCGCGAGCCCCGGGCGCGACATCAGAAGAAGACCTGTTCGACATCCACCGACGGCCCCTCGACGGAGACCAGCAGGTAGCTGCGGATGTCGAGCGCGTCGGTGACGAAGTAGCGCACGCCCTGTCGCTCATCGCTCTGGAAGCGGTGGGCGTGGCCGTGGAAGGACACCGTCACGCCCCGCTCCGACTGGAGCTCCTCGATGGGTCCCGTCAGCGCCGGGTCGAAGTCCGGATGCCCGGGCGCCACGTGCGAGAAGGTGAAGAGGTGGCCGTCCGGCGGAGCATCAGCGAGCGCCTGCCCGAGCCTGGCCAGGTCCGGCACGTCGCCGGGGAAGTCGTACTCACGGGAGTTCGAGTCGAACAGGACGAACCGGCTGCCGCCATGTTCGAAGGACAGGAACGTCGGACCGAAGCGGGCCAGGAACAGCTCCGTCCCCTTGCCCACCATGTCGTGGTTGCCGATGACCGCCATCGTGGGGACCGACGCGTCGCTGAGCAGCTTCGACACCCACTTGTACTCGTCCGCCGAGCCGAACTCCGTCAGGTCCCCCATCTGCACGGCGAAGTCCACGTCCCGCCGCGCCAGGTCCCGCACCGCCGCTTCCGAGGAGCCCTGGAAGATGCCGATGTCCCCAATCACCGCGAAGCGGAAGGGCCCCGAGCTCATCCGCTGCTGGAGCCGCTCCACGGCCCGCGCATTCGAGTCCCGCTCGCCCCCGCGAACCTCGTACGGGTGCATCTCGAACGCGCCACAGCCCGTGAGGAGCAGCAGCAGCGATGGGAGCCAGGGTCTCACGACCCTCGGAACTAACGACCCGATGCCACCTCTTCAACCCTTGGATTCGCCCGGGCCGCCCCCAAGACACAATGGCTCATGTCGACCATCACCTGACCGACAGTCACCGTCATCGCAGCACGCACTCCGGGCCGTTGCCCCTGTCGTCGGGCCTCAGGCCGCGAGCGCCTTCGCGCCGTCCCAGTCCTCCACCTCGTATAGGAAGCGCGAGCCCGTCATGAGCTTGCGGTTGGCGGAGGTGCTCTGCACGAAGACGACGTACTTCTCCAGGCTCGCGGGGCGGATGCGCACCGTCTCGCCCGGCGGCAGGCCCAGCATCTCCCGCGCCCGCTCGCCGCTGAAGAAGTCCCCCGTCTTGCGGTCCATGAGGATGACCTCCTTGTGGCCCTGGATGGTCTCCGGCTTGGTGAACTCGTAGAAGCCCCGGCCCGTCTTGAAGCCCAGGCCGTTCTCCTGGACGAAGGTCTTGATGGGCATGTCCGCGTCCACCTCCAGTGACTGGAAGCGGCCGGGAGGCACGGCGCGCAGGTCCGCCTCGCCGTAGACGGACGTGGGCGCGCGCCCGAGCATGGTGCTGAACAGGCCACTCAGGCTCCGGCTCATGCGGCCCTCGCGGGAGACCTCCGCCTCGTAGGCCAGGAGCTGGGCGTCCGACGCCTGCTTGTAGCAGACGGCCAGCAGCATGTCGGTGACGTGGGAGAACTGGTCCAGGCTCAGATGGAAGCCGCCCGACTTCTGGGCCAGCTCCCGGTAGAACGGCGTCGCGTGGCGGCGCGCCAGGGCCTGGACCCCGTACACGGGGATGCCCAGCCTACCCAGCGCGTCCACTTCCTTGCGCCAGTCCAGCCGCTTCGGATTGTCCGAGGGCGCGTGCGGCACGTCATCGCCAATCAACACGAAGGCGTGCTTGTAGCCCGCGGTCCATGAGAGGGATTGGGCCTCGTGCAGCACCAGCTCGTAGCACTCCGGCGCGTCGCCGCCGCCCGTCTGCCCCACCTTGTCCACGAACCGCACCACCGCGTTCACGTCGTCCGTGAGGTCGAGAATCTTCGTCACGTACGTCGAGCGCGCATCACAGTAGTCGCCGTGCGCGATGACACCGATGCGGATGCCCGGAATCTCCTTCATCAGCCGGGACACCGTGCCGTGCAGCTTCTTTCGGACCTGCGCGAGACAGGGATACATGCTGCCGGTGGTATCGAAGCTGAAGACAATCTCGACGCGATTATCGACGACGGACTTGCCCATTTCTTGGCTCCCCTCGTGTGCCGTGACGAGAGGAAGAATACGGGTGGGGTCTGACATTTTCGGGGCGCCGCAAGGGCCTACGTGAAGGATGGTTCCGGGCCCCTTTCCGACGCCAATCCTGGCGGGGTCCGCGTTGTCCTTGCGGGCTTCGAGGGGCCGTGCTGAAAAGCGCGCCACAGCCCCTGCCAGGGGCCCGGGGAGGACGTTGGTGGAGATCCAGAAGCCCTACCTGTTGTTCCTGGGGGATGTCCCCGACCAGCTCGCGGCGAAGACGGCGCAAGGCATCGTCGACTGGCGGCCGGACTGGTGCGTGGGGCAGCTGCGGCTGCCGGGCTGCAAGGCGGACTGTGGCCTCGACGACCTGGACATCGCGCAGGCGAAGGCGAAGGGCGCCCGGACGCTCATCGTCGGCGTGGCCAACGCGGGCGGCGTGCTGCCGGAGCACTGGGTGAGCAAGCTGGTGGAGGCACTGGACGCGGGGATGGACGTCGCCACGGGGCTGCACAAGCGGCTGTCCTCGTTCCCCGCCATCGCCGAGGCGGCCCGACGCAACGGCCGCGCGCTGCACGACGTGCGCATCCCCGACCAGGACTTCGCCACGGGCAAGGGCACCAAGCGTCAGGGATTGCGCCTGTTGACGGTGGGCACGGACTGCTCGGTGGGAAAGAAGTACACCGTGCTCGCGCTGGAGAAGGAGATGCGGGCGCGCGGCCTGAAGGCGGACTTCCGGGCCACGGGGCAGACGGGCATCTTCATCTCGGGCCGGGGCGTGGCCATCGACGCGGTGGTGTCCGACTTCGTCGCGGGCGCGGCCGAGTGGCTGTCCCCCGCCAACGACGCGGACCATTGGGATTTGGTGGAGGGGCAGGGTTCGCTGTTCCATCCCTCGTTCGCGGGCGTGACGCTGGGGCTGCTGCATGGCGCGCAGCCGGATGCCTTCATCGTCTGTCACGAGCCCACGCGCACGAAGATGCGCGGTGTCCAGCATGCGCTGCCCTCGATTCAAGCCGTCATCGAGCGCACCGTGCTGGAGGGACAGCTCACCAACCCCGCCATCCAGTGCACGGGGCTGGCCATCAACACCGAGCACCTGGACGAGGCCGAGGCCCTGGCGCTGCTGGAGCGCACCGGGCGCGAGCACGGACTGCCCTGCGTGGACCCCATCCGCACCGGTGTCGGGCCGCTCGTCGACGAGCTCTCGCGCCGCTTCCCCGTCCGGAGCTGAAGGCCCATGCGCAAGCTCACCGTCCGACACGAGAGCTGGCCCATCGCTGGCAGCTTCACCATCTCCCGGGGCTCGAAGACGAGCGCCGAGGTGGTGGTCGTGACGCTGGAGGAAGGCGGTGCCGTGGGGCGCGGCGAGTGTGTGCCCTATGCCCGCTATGGCGAGACGGTGCCGGGTGTCCTGGAGGCGCTGGAGGCCGCGCGGGCGCGCATCGAGGGCGGGCTGTCCCGGGAGGAGGTCCCCGAGGTGCTCGCGCCCAAGGCCGCGCGCAACGCGCTGGACTGCGCCCTGTGGGACTTGGAGGCGAAGCGGACCGGCAGGCCCGTCTGGGCGCTGCTGGGGATGCCCGAGCCCCGCCCGCTCGTCACCGCGTACACGCTGAGCCTGGACACGGCGGAGGCCATGGGCAGGGCCGCGGTGAAGTCCGCGCACCGGCCGCTGCTCAAGGTGAAGCTGGGACGCGGCAGCACGGAGGACCTGGAGCGCCTGAGGGCCATCCGCGAGGGAGCGCCGGCCAGCCGGCTCATCGTGGACGCCAACGAGGGCTGGAGCCCCGCGGAGCTGCCCGGCCTGCTGGATGCGTGCGCGAAGCTGGGGGTGGTGATGGTGGAGCAGCCCCTGCCCGCCTCGGACGACGAGGCCCTCAGGGGCCTGGGGCGCCCGGTGGCGGTGTGCGCCGACGAGTCCGCGCATGACCGGCACGGGCTGGCGGCGCTCGTGGGCAAGTACGACGCGCTCAACATCAAGCTCGACAAGACGGGAGGCCTCACCGAGGCCCTGGCCCTGGCCCGGGACGCGCGAGGGCACGGGCTGCAGCTCATGGTGGGCTGCATGGTGGCCACGTCCCTGTCCATGGCCCCCGCGGCCCTGGTGGCCCAGGACGCGGAGGTGGTGGACCTGGACGGTCCCCTGCTGCTGGCGAAGGACCGCGAGCCGGGCCTGCACTTCGAGGGCAACACCCTGTTCTGGCCGCCCCGGGAGTTGTGGGGCTGAAGCCGCGGGTGGGGCTTCGTCGCCCCGATGGCACCCGACGACAAGGGCCTCTTGCCCTGGGCGGGCCGGAAGCACAGCATGCGCGGCCACCGTGTCCGTGAACGCCACCCGCCCGAGTCCCCACCACACGTATACCGAGCGCCGCGCCGCCGCCCAGGCGGAGCTGTCCGTCCTGGACCGCATCAGCGCCCGCTACGCCAACCTGCGCACCGTGGCCGTCCTCGCCGCGGCCATCATCTCGGGCCTCATCCTCACCGGACGCCTTCCGAAGACGTGGTGGTGGGGCGCGCTCGGCTTCGTCGTCGTCTTCATCATCCTCGCCGTCATGCACCACCAGGTGTTCCGTCGCGAGGAGCGCCAGCGGCTCTACGTGACGCTCAACGAGCGGGGCCTGGCGCGCCTGGGACACGGCTGGCACGAGTTCACCGAGCAGGGTGAGCGCTTCGCCTCCCCCGCCCACCTCTACACGCCGGACCTGGACGTCTTCGGCCAGGGCAGCCTGTTCCAACTCCTCAACGAGACGGCCACCCGCGCCGGCGAGGAGCGGCTCGCCGCGTGGCTGTCCTCTCCCGCCTCACGGGAGGTCGTCGAGGCCCGACAGGGCGCCGCCCAGGAGCTGGCCCCGCGCGTGGACTTCCGCCAGGACCTCTGCGTGGACGCGCGCACGGTGGCCAAGGAGAAGGCGGACCCCGCGCTCTTCATCCAGTGGGCGGAAGCCGGCTCCTCGCTCGACTCCATCCGCTGGTCCCGTCCGCTGGCGGTGGTGCTGCCCGTCGTGACGCTCGCGCTCTTCATCCTGGGCGAGGTGGGCGTGATTCCCGGCGCATCCGTCTGGGCGGGCCTCATCGCGCAGCTCGCGCTGGCCGCTGCCACCCGCAAGACGCTCAAGCGGATGGACGACAACGTGGAGAAGGGCGAGCGGGGCTTCGCGCGGTATGCCCCCCTCTTCGAGCGCATCGAGAGCCAGCGCTTCGAGCATCCCCTGCTGCGCCAGCTCCAGGCGGGCCTCCAACAGCAGGGCGAGCCGCCGGTGTCCTCGCACTTCCGTCGCTTCAGCCAGCTCTTCTCGCTCATCGAGTTCAAGCGGCACCAGTTCCACCCCATCGTGCACTGGCTCACGCTCTGGGACATCCACGCGCTGTTCGCCCTGGAGAACTGGCGCGAGAAGCACGGCACCCGCGTGCGGCACTGGTTCGAGGCGCTCGCGGAGCTGGAGGCCCTGTCCTGCGTCGCCGGGCTCGCGCATGACCGCCCCGCCTTCGCCTGGCCCACGCTGGTGAAGGAGGGCCCCATCGTCGAGGCGACGAAGCTGGGCCACCCGCTGCTGGACGCGCCCGTGCCCAATGACGTGTCCCTCCCCGGCCCCTCGCACGCGTTGATCATCACCGGCTCCAACATGAGCGGGAAGACGACGCTGATGCGCGCGGTGGGCGCCAACGTGGTGCTCGCGCTCGCGGGGGCGCCGGTGGCCGCGGCGTCGTTCCGCCTGTCACCGCTGCATGTGCTCACCAGCATGCGGGTGAAGGACTCGCTGGAGCGCGGCGTTTCGTACTTCTACGCGGAGGTGCAGCGCATCAAGGCCGTGCTGGACGCGGCGCGCGCGGCGAACGGCCAGGCCCTGTTCCTGCTCGACGAAATCCTGCTGGGCACCAACACCCGGGAGCGCCAGCTCGCCTCGCGCGAGGTGCTGCGCCTGCTGCTCGCCACGGGCGCCAGCGGCGCGGTGACGACGCATGACCTGTCGCTCACCTCGCTCGCCGAGGAGACCACGAACGCGAAGGTCCGCAACGTCCACTTCAGGGACCACCTGGAGGAGGGACAGATGGTGTTCGACTACACGCTGCGGGAAGGCGTGGTGGACACCACCAACGCGCTGCGCGTGCTGCGACTCGCCGGTGTCCCCGTGGACGACCCCGAGGCGCCCGAGCGTCGGAAGTAGGCCCGCTCCACCCCGCCGCCCGTTCTCCGGGCGCGCAGCCCCTGCTCGCCATCACCGCCTGCCCTGCGTCCGGCCCCTGTCTTCGAGTCCAATCCCTTCGTGAGGTGCTGAGCACCCGCTGGCGCGAATCATGTCGGACGAGCTCCGCCTCCGCGTGCCCATCGCACGACCGCTCCCGCGCCCGACCATCATCGGCTCACGTGGCGCTCGAGCCACGGTCCATGGAGGAACTGATGATGAACCACGCGCTCCACGCGGTCCTGTCCACCCTGTTCATGGCGACCCTCTTGCTGGCCCCGGCCAGCCGTGCGCAGCCCGTGGCCCTCACCTGCCCGGGCACCTTGAGGGTCAACTACGCGCCCGGGCTCTCGAACACCCCTCGGCTCATCACCGTCGACTCGAAGGCGCTCTACGGCCCCTGCACGGGGCTCCCCCTGGGGCTCGTGTCCGCGAGTCTCGATACGTTCGCGCAGACCCCACTTTCGTGTGGCCTGCTCGAGAACGGAAACCTGTCCCTCACACTGAAGTGGAACGACGGGACCTACAGCACGGGGCAGGGTCGAGCCCTCCTGCGCGCCGCGCCCCTGGGAGAGGTTGTCATCGCAACGGAGTCCACGGTGACCGAGGGCCGCTTCGTGGGCGCCACGGTGGTCGTCACCTCCACCCTGCTCCAGACGGACTTTCTCGCATGCTCGACGCCCCAGGGCGTCACCTCCGTCGCGGGCCCGTCCGTCCTCGTCATCACCCGCCTCTTCTGAGGTCTCCGAACGAAAACGGGCCCCGGGAAGCGCTTCCCCGGGGCCCGTGAACTTTCAGGAGCGCGCGGCGATTACTTCGCCAGCTCGATGAGCGCCGCGGCGCCCATGCCGCCACCGATGCACATGGTGACGACGCCGTAGCGGCCGTTGCGGCGCTTGAGCTCGCGCAGAATCGTCGCGACCAGCCGCGCACCGGACACGCCCAGCGGGTGACCCAGGGCGATGGCGCCGCCGTTCGGGTTCACCTTGTCCTCCGGGATGCCCAGCTCACGGATGCAGTACAGCGCCTGCGGAGCGAAGGCCTCGTTCAGCTCGAAGACGTCGATGTCCTTCACCTCGAGCTTGTTCTTCGCCAGGAGCTTGCGCACCGCGGGCACGGGGCCGATGCCCATGACCTCCGGAGGCACGCCCGCGACGGCGAAGTCCACGAAGTAGCCCAGCGGCTTGACGCCCAGCTCCTTCGCCTTCTCCTCGCTCATCACCACCGCCGCCGCCGCGCCGTCCGTCAGCGGCGACGCGTTGCCGGCCGTCACCACGCCCTTGGCGTTGAACGCCGGGCGCAGCTTGCCCAGGCCCTCGGCCGTCGTCTCCGGACGCAGGATGGTGTCCACCGACACCGTCACCGTCTGCGCGTTGCCCTCCTCGTCGTAGACGGTGGTGGTGACCGGGACGATCTCCTCCTTGAACTTCCCCGTCTCCCGAGCCGTCGCCGCGCGGCGCTGGCTCTCGGCGGCGAACTTGTCGGAGTCCGCACGCGACACGTTGTGACGCGAGGCGATGTTCTCCGCCGTCACACCCATGGAGCTGTAGATCTCCGGGTGGTTCGCCATGATGTCCGGGTTGGCGCTGACCTTGTTGCCGCCCATGGGCACCATCGTCATGGACTCGGTGCCACCACCGATGCCCACCTGGATGTGGCCCGCCTGGATGGCCGCCGCAATCTGCGCGATGGCCTGCGTCCCGGACGAACAGAAGCGGTTGATGGTCATCGCCGGGACGTCGACCGGCAGACCCGCCAGCAGCGTGGCCTGACGCGCCACGTTCATGCCCTGCTCGGCCTCCGGCATGGCACAGCCCAGGACGACGTCCTCGACGTCCGACGGCTTCAGGCCGGGGACCTGCGCCACGGCCTCCTTGATGGCGACGGCCGCCAGGGTATCCGGCCGCGTGTCCTTGAACTCTCCCTTGTGCGCGCGGGTGAACGGCGTGCGGACCGCGCTGGCAATCACGACTCGACCAGGCATCTTGATGTCTCCTTGCCCGGGTAACACCCGGGCATGCAGCGAAATTTATGTCGTCGCCAATGAGTACCGGCCGGCCGTCAATTCCGCAGCGGCTTGCCCTTTTCGATCATGTGCGTCAGGCGGTCCTGGGTCTTCTCCTCGCCGCACAGGCTCAGGAAGGCCTCGGCCTCCAGCTCGAGCAGCTTCTCCTCGGTGACCAGCGCCGAGGTGCTGGTGTCGCCGCCGGTGAGCACGCGCGCCAGCTTCTGGCCGATCTTGCGGTCGTGCGCGCTGACCTGCCCGTTCATCTCCATGTCGTACAGCATCATGTCGATGGTGGCGTAGCCGCTGGGGCCGCCCAGCCGGAAGCGCGAGGGACGCGGCGCGCGGAAGCCCGCGTCCGCCATGCCCAGCACGCGCGCCTTCGCGTCCGACAGGAGGAAGTCGCGGTTGGCGCTGATGCCGTCCGCCTGCGTGAGTAAGCCCGCCTCGCGCGCCTCCTCGGCGCTGGTGGCGACCTTCGCCGTGCCGATGGACAGGAACACCTTCTTGAGGAAGGGGAACGGATCGAAGTCCTTGTCCGTGGAGTATGCGCCGTAGACGTTGCGCAAGAGCTGCATGTTGCCGCCGCCGCCGGGGATGAGGCCCACGCCCACCTCGACGAGGCCCATGTACAGCTCGGCGCTCGCCTGCACCGCGTTGCCGCCCATGGTCACCTCGGCGCCGCCGCCGAGCGTGAGGTTGAAGGGCGCCGTCACCACCGGCACCGGGCTGTAGCGCATGCGCTGGTTGGCCGCCTGGAACGACGTCACCAGCTTGCGGATGTCCTCGTACTGGCCGCTCTTCGCCGCCCACACCAGCGCGACGATGTTCGCGCCCGCGGAGAAGTTGGCGCCGTCGTTGCCGATGACGAGGCCCTTGAAGTTCTTCTCCGTCTCGTCCAGCGCCGTGTGCATCATCTCGATGATCTGGTCATCGATGGAGTTCATCTTCGTGTGGAACTCCAGCAGCGTGGCGCCGTCGCCCAGGTCCCACAGGGTGGCGGAGTCGTTGCCGGCGACCTTCTTGTTGCCGCGCTTGAGGTACTCCACGCGCTGGGTGCGCGCGTTCTCCGGCACCACCTTCACGGACTTCGTGGGGATGTCCCAGTACGTGTCCTTGCCGCCCTCCACGCCGTAGAAGGACTCGCGGCCCGTGGCCAGCATGTCCTCCACCCACTTCGCCGGCTTGAGGCCCAGCTCCTTCATCCGCGCGACGCCCTTCTTCACGCCGTACGCGTCCCAGACCTCGAAGGGGCCCAGGTCCCACCCGAAGCCCCAGCGCACGCCGCGGTCCACGTTGACCACGTCGTCGGCGATCTCGGGGATGCGGCGGCTGGTGTACGCGAGCACATCCAGCGTCACCTGCTCGGCGAACTTGGCGGCCTTGTCCGTGCCGTTCATGACGACGGCGACGCGCTCCTTGACGTTCTCCACCTCGCGGGCGGCGCCCAGCGACTCGAAGCGCACCTTGCCCTGCGGGCGGTACTCGAGCGTCTTCAGGTCGAGCGCCAGGATCTCCTTCCCGCCGGAGCTCTTGTCCTTCTTGTAGAAGCCGCCGCCGCTCTTGTCGCCCAGCATCCCCTTCTCCACCATCTTCTGGAGGAAGCCGGGGATGGCGAAGACCTCACGCTCCTCGTCCTGCGTCAGCGTGTCGTAACAGTTCTTCGACACGTGGACGAAGGTGTCCAGACCGACGATGTCCGCGGTGCGGAACACGGCCGACTTGGGGCGCCCCATGGCCGGGCCGAAGATCTTGTCCACCTCCTCGATGGACAGCTCCGCGGGGCCCATGGCCGCGATGGTGCGCATCATCCCGTACACGCCGATGCGGTTCGCGATGAAGTTGGTGGTGTCCTTTCCGTAGACGATGCCCTTGCCGAGCACCTCTTCGCCAAAGCGGTGGATGGCCTTCATCACCGCCGGGTCCGTGTCCTTGCCGGCCACGAGCTCCAGGAGCTTCATGTAGCGGACCGGGTTGAAGAAGTGCGTGACGAGGAAGTTCTTCTTGAAGGCCTCGCCCCGGCCCTCGGTCATCCCGACAATCGACATGCCGGAGGTGTTCGAGGAGATGATGGCGTCCTTGCGGGCGTGCTGCTCCACCTTGGCGAAGAGCGCCTGCTTGACGGCCAGGTCCTCCTTCACCACCTCGATGACCCAGTCGCACTCGGAGATGCGCGACAGGTCGTCCTCGAAGTTGCCCACCTCGATGGCGGTGAACACCTGCTCGGACATGATGGGGCTGGGCTTCTGCTTGCGCATGTTGGCCAGCGCCCCGAGGGCGAACTTGTTGCGGAAGGCCTTGGTCGAGGTGTCCTCGCCCGGTGCGGCCTTCGGCGGAACGATGTCCAGGAGGAGCGCGCGCACGCCCGAGTTGGCCAGATGGGCGGCGATGCCGCTGCCCATCACTCCGGCGCCCAGCACAGCTACCTTGCGGATCCGCGTCGTCATTGGGGAAGGCTCCCTTGCTCTTGTGGGAAGGAGGGGACTGCACAAATGTAGGCGATTGACCCGAAAGTCAATCGGTTCAGCGGGTGGGAGCACTCGCCACCCGGCGCGCCAGGGACTACAAACCGGACCTCCATGGCTCGCCCCGACCCGCACTCGTACAACGACAGCACGCAGCCCGAGACGGAAACCCTGGACTGGAGGGCCCGCGTCGACTTCCGCACGCGAAGGCTGCACGCCGAGGCCACCCTGACGCTGAAGGAAGCGTCCGCCGGTCCCCTCGACCTGGACACCCGGGACCTGGAGATTCTCAGAGTCGTAGATGGCAATGGTCGCCCCTTGCCCTACATCCTCGCGCCGCCCGAGCCGATCCTGGGGAGCAGGCTCCGCGTGGAGCTGCCCCAGGGGGTGCGCCAGCTGACGGTGCACTACCGCACGTCCCCCACCGCGAGCGCGCTGCAGTGGCTGACGCCCTCGCAGACGGCGGGCGGGCAGCACCCGTTCCTCTACAGCCAGTGCCAGGCCATCCACGCGCGAAGCCTCGTCCCGCTGCAGGACACGCCGCGCATCCGCATCCGCTACCGCGCGTCGCTGCGCGTGCCCAAGGCGCTCAAGGCCGTCATGGCCGCGAGCTTCGTCGGCCGCGAGGAGCACGGCGTGGAGGCGGAGGAGCACTACGAGATGCCGCAGCCGGTGCCTCCGTACCTGCTCGCCTTCGCGGTGGGCAGCCTCGCGCCGAAGGAGCTGGGGCCGCGCTCGCGGGTGTGGGCGGAGCCGGAGCTGCTCGAGGACGCGGCGGAGGAGTTCTCCGGCGTGGACGACATGCTGCGCGCCGCCGAGTCACTCTTCGGGCCGTACGACTGGGAGCGGTTTGACCTGCTCACCATGCCTCCGTCGTTCCCGTACGGCGGCATGGAGAACCCGCGGCTGACGTTCCTCACGCCCACGCTGATTGCCGGCGACAAGAGCCTGGTCAACGTGGTGGCGCATGAGCTGGCGCACTCGTGGACGGGCAACCTCGTGACGAACGCGTCCGCGGAGCACTTCTGGCTCAACGAGGGCTTCACCGTGTTCGCCGAGCGCCGCATCCTGGAGGCGCTGGCGGGCAAGGAGGTGGCCGCGCTGCACGGGGCGCTGGGGCGACGCGCGCTGGAAGAGGCGATGCACCACTTCCGCGAGCACCCGCACCTGACGGCGCTGCGCACGCACCTGACGGGCGTGGACCCGGACGAGGCCTTCTCCCAGATTCCGTACGAGAAGGGCTACCTGTTCCTGCGCGCGCTGGAGGACGCGGTGGGCCGCGAGACGTTCGACGGCTTCCTGCGCCGCTACCTGGCCACGTACCGCTTCCGCGCGCTCACCACCGAGGAGTTCATCGCCTTCACCGAGCGCGAGCTGCCCGGGGCCCTGGCCAAGGTGGACGCGGACGCGTACCTGCAGCGGCCCGGCATCCCCGGCGGCGCGCCCTCCCCTCGCTCCAGCCGGCTGGAGACGCTCCTGCGCCTGCGTGGCACCGTGCCGTCGAAGGACGCGGTGAAGGACTGGACGCCCGCGGAGTGGCAGCTCTTCCTGGAGTGGCTGCCGTCGGACGCGCCGCGCGACCTGTTCCGCCAGCTGGACGAGCGCTTCGAGCTGACGAAGAGCCGCAACTCGGAGGTGCTGGTGGCGTGGCTGGTGGCGGCCCTGCGCGCGGGCTGGGAGCCGGCGGTGGCGCGCACCGAGGTCTTCCTGGGCGAGGTGGGCCGCATGAAGTACCTCAAGCCCCTGTACGGCGTGCTCAGCGCGTCCCGCGAGCACAAGCCGCTGGCGCGCTCGCTCTTCCAGCAGCACCAGGAGCGCTACCACCCCATCGCCCGGCAGGGCGTGGAGCTCATCCTCTCCCGCGCCTGAGGAAGGCGCGGGGAGGAGGACGACGGACTACTTCGCCGACTGCGCCTTCAGGCGCTTCTCGGACAGGTCCAGGTACTTCTCGTCCATGTCGATGCCCACGTAGCGGCGGCCCAGCTTGAGGGCCGCCACGCCCGTGGTGCCGCTGCCGTTGAAGGGATCCAGAATCAGCGCGTCCTCGGGGGTGCTCGCCTCGATGATGCGCTCCAGCAGGGCCACGGGCTTCTGCGTGGGGTGGCTGCCGTGGGCCTTCTCCTCACCGCCGCGCGGGACGGTGAGCGTCCACAGCCGGCCCTCGCCGTCGTCGGTGACTTCCGCGTCGCCGGAGGGCGGCAGCACCCACGCGTCGCGCATCTGCTTGCCGCCGTTGTCCGACTTCATCTTCTTGTAGTTGAAGACGTGCTGCAGCTTGCCGCCCGACTTCGGCGAGGCCCAGATGAGCAGCTCCGTCGAGTGGGTGAAGTAGCGGCAGGCCAGGTTCGGGCTGGCGTTGGGCTTGAACCAGGTGACGGTGTTGAGCAGCTTGTAGCCGAGCTTCTGCATGGCGAAGCCGGCGTTGAAGATGACGTGCTGGGTGCCGCTGACCCAGAGCGTGCCGGTGGGCTTGAGCAGCCGCTGGCAGGCCTCGAGCCACGCCGTGGTGAAGGCGTGGTCCTCCTCCACCCCGCGCGACACGTCCCAGTTGCCCTTCTTCACCGCGACGCGCTTGCCACCCTTGCAGGTGGTGCCACCGTTGGAGAGGAAGTACGGCGGGTCGGCGAAGATCATGTCGAACGTCTGGGGCTCGAACTGCTTCAAGAGCTCCAGGCTGTCCCCGTGCAGGAGCGTCCAGGCGTCGCCCTTCGCGTGCACGCTCTCGTTGAGGGAGCGCCGGACAATCTTCAGGTCAGGGGCAGCAGCTTCAGCCAACATCACGCCTCCGTCGGACTCTTCGTCGTGGGACGCGGCGGAATGTGCGGTGACTTGAGTGCTACGTCTAATTTCTGGCCTGTAGCACCCTGAAATTTGACCCGGGGCACTTGCCGTGGAAACGACTCGAGCAGGGCGGGAGCGCCTCCAGTGAGGCCCTCCGACACCCTGCTCGACGGTGCTGCGAATGGCTGTCACGCGGCGAGCGCGCGACGGCTGGAATCAGGCCTTGGCCTTCTTGCCCTTGGCGGCCGGGACGGCGATGGCGCCCTCGGCGGCGGCGGTCTCCGTGGGGTTCGCCGCGTACTTCTTGCGGAAGCGGTCGATGCGGCCGGCCGTGTCCACGAGCTTGTACTTGCCCGTGAAGAAGGGGTGGCAGTTCGAGCAGATTTCCACCGAGAACGAGCCGCGGGTGGAGTGGGTCTCGACGATGTTGCCGCACGCGCAGGTGATGCGGGACGGCGGATAGACGGGATGCACTTCCGGCTTCATGACGCTCTCCAGGGTGCCTTGCCCCCAGCCGCCCACGGCAGGGAGGTCCGGCACTGTAATGGCCGGCGCTTATAACGGCGCGCCGACCGGGGCACAAGACCAGCGCGGCTCAGTGGGCCGCCGAGCCCGGGGGCTCGACACGTTCCACCGCCTTCTGGACGACCGGGTCCGCCGGTACGTCACCGCCGAGCTGGATGTACGACAATAGATGCGTCCGGGCCGAGGGCGTTGCGCCGCCCGCCAACGTCTTCTCCAGGGACTGGCGTCGGGTCTCCAGGCTGGCGACCGAGGCCTCGAGCGCCCGCTTCTGCGCCTCGTCCTTCAGCTGGCCCAGCCGCTCCTTCGCCCGGGCGAGGTTCGACTCGACGATGCGCAGGCTGTCGCGGGTGCGCTCGCGCTCGGAGACGTCCACGAAGCGGCCGGGGCCGTCGATGGACAGCTCCAGCTTCGCGACCTGGCGGCCCCGCTCACCCGGAGGAACCACCGTGGTGAGCCCCACGCGCTGGGCGATGCCGGAGCCGCGGCCCTCGTGTGACTGCATCACGAAGTCCACGCCCTCCAGCTCCCCGGCGAGCGCGAGCAGGTCGTTGTAGGGCACGGCGGCCAGCAGGATGACCAGGTCCACCTTCTGCTCGCGCAGGCGCTTGACCTCGGCGGTGACGGCGGGGAGCACGGGCAGCCCCTGCCTCTGGACCGAGGCGGCCTTGCCCTGGGCGAGGGGCTCCATGGGCTCCGGCTGGGTGGTGGCCGGCGACGCGCCCACGAGGCCCACCTTCAGCCCTCCCACCTGCGTCACCATCGACGCGGGGAACAGCAGCTTGCCCTGCGCGTCCGCGAGGTTCGCGGACAGCAGCTTCAGCTTCGACTTGCGCGACTGCTTGAGCAGGAAGTCCACGCCCAGCGACAAATCGCGCGTGCCCACGGCCATGGCGGTGGTGCCCTGCGCGTTCATCTGCGCGAACACCAGCTCGGCGCGCGCGCGGGCATCCGGGGCCGCACCGCTGTCCCGGCTCTTGAAGAGCGCGTTGCCCGCGTCCAACACGAGGACCGGCACGCCCTTCGCGCGCTCCTTCTCTAGCGTGACTTTTCTTCTGGCCAGACCGCCAGACGGGTTGTGTCGTCAACCACAGGGGGCGACTTCGCCCCCATTGTCTCCAGTGAAGAGGAGCACGAGCTGCTTGGGCGCGGCCCCCGCGACGAGCGGGAGCAGCAGCGCGGCCAGCAGGGCGAGCCCGGGCAGGCGCAGGCTCACTTCTTGCCCCCCTTCTTCGCGGGCGCCTTCGCCTTGTCCAGCTCGGCGATGCGCTCCTTGGCCGTCTTGGCGGCACCGGACTTGGGGTAGCTCTTGACCAGCTCCTCGAGCGCCAGGCGCGACTCGTCCTTCATCTTGAGCTGGGCGAAGCACTCCGAGGAGCGCAGGTACGCATCCGGCGCGGAGGGCGTCTTCGGGTGGTCCTGCACCACCTTGCCGTACTCGAAGAGGGCCTCGCGGCACTTGGACTCGGAGAAGTACGTCTCGCCCAGGCCGTAGTGGGCCTCGCCCACGAGCGCGTCCTTGGACCACTTCTTCATCAGCTCGTTGAAGAGCTGACGCGCCACGAGCAGCTCGCCGGCCTTGGCGCGCTCCTGCGCGAGCGCGAGGAAGTCCTTGGGGTTGGTGGGGCGCTGGAGCTCCTCGGCCTTCTTCTTGGCCTCGGCCTCCTTCACCGCGGCGGCGCCCTGCATGGCGAGCAGCTTCTGGTCCTGGGCACCGAGCGCCGTCTCCAGCTCGGTGATTTTATGGAGGTAGGTCTCCACCTGGCCGCGCAGCTGGGACAGGTCCTCCATCGTCTTCTGGAGCTGGATGCCGATGTCCGCGTCCTTGCGGCGCGCGGCGGTGTCCAGGCCGTCCAGGGCCTTGGTGACCTCGGCGACCTTCTCGTCGATCTTCGGCAGGACGATGGCGAGCTGCGCGCGCGCCTCCTTCAACTCCGTCTGCATCTGCGCGGAGTCGGTGCCGAGCCGATCGACCTTCGCCTCGAGGGCGCGGCCGCGGTCCGCGGGATAGAAACAGCCAGGGAGCGCTACCAGCAGCGCGAACAGGACGAGCCTTCGCATGGGGCCGGCATCTTAGGGCCAAATCGGCGCGTCGTCCGGACTTCTCGCCAAGGGGGCGGCTAGCGGGGCCCGCCCAGGGGCTCCAGGCGGCCGGCCGCGTGCGCGCACGCCACCCGCAGGCGGCTGGGGTTGAGGAAGAAGGGCACCGGCCGGGCGCGGCCCTCCTCCAGGGCGACCAGGGCCCGGCGGTACTCGGCGGCCGCCTCGAGGGGGCGGCGGCACTGCTCCAAGAGCAGGGCCAGCAGGTAGCGGGCGGCCGCATGGTCGGGGTCCAGCTGGAGACACTGGCGCAGGTCGCGCTCCGCCACCGCGTCCGACACGCCCGACGCGGCGCCGTCCAGCACGCAGGCGAAGAGCAGGTCCGCCTCGGCGAAGGCGGGGGCCAGCGGAGGGGCCTCGAGCGGGGTCGCCGAGGCGGACGGCGCCGAGCCCCGGGAGGGTCCCGTGG
>NZ_SRLW01000169.1:0-21443 GCF_006518215.1 Myxococcus sp. AB025B | reverse complement strand
GTCCCGCCTGTCATCGCCGTGTGGTGGAGCACTGTCCCCTCCACCACACGGCGATGACAGGCGGGACAGCGCATCGATGGCGGCGAGGGGGAGAGAGAGTCCGACGTGCGAGCGGGCCCGTCGAAGCATCGCCTCTCGGCGGCATGGACGGAAGTCCTCCCCTCGACACGCCCCGTCCATCCGTCAGGCGCCGGGTGGGGCCATCAGCCCTCGTCCCGGAACGCTTCCGGATGCATCCTCAGTCACTCATCTCCGGCAGCTCCTCCGGCAGATTGTCCGGATCCAACCGGAGGATGATGCACAGCCGTACCAGGGTGGAGATGGTGGGCACCATCACCCCGCGTTCCACTCGGGAAAGAACCTCCACGGGCATCTCCAGGCGCTCGGCGACTTCCTCCATGCCGAACCCCTTCGCCTGGCGGGCGGCCTTCAGTGCCGCCCCGAGCACCTCGGCCCTTTCCGCGCGACTCGTCTTCATGAATGCGAGCATGACGCCATCCGGCCCGCTCGTCATCCAATTCACCACATGCTTTGTCGCCGACGCCCGGCCTCCAACACTGACGTGGGGCTGGAGTCGGAGCCGGGGAGGCCTCGGCCGGCGGGGTGCCCGGCGCAGGGTGGAGTGCCACCCTGGAGGAGGGCTGGGCGCCGGCCTGGGGCGTGCCTAGGCTGCCTGAAAGGGGGCTGTGGCATTGGCGCCGGGCGAGGGCTGTGTTAGGCCGCCCCTCCCTCGTTGGCCTGCCCAGGAGTCAGGAGAAGCGAATGGCCCGTCGCCACGTCCGCGTCGTCGGTGCGATGCTCGAGAACGAGCAGGGACGCTACCTCATCACCCAGCGCCCCCCCACCGCGTCGCTCCCCCTGCTGTGGGAGTTCCCCGGCGGACGGGTGGAAGAGGGGGAGAGCGACCCCGAGGCGCTCATCCGGGAGATCCACGAGGAGATGGGGGTGGCCGTGGAGGTGCTCGACCAGGCCATGCACACCCGCCACGAGTATCCCACCTACGACATCGACTTCCGGGTGTTCCGCTGCCGTCTGGCCGAGGCCGAGCACCACATCCGCCACCTGCGCGTGCATGACCACCGCTGGGTGACGCTGGAGGAGATGTCGCAGTACCGCTTCCCCGACGCGGACGCCAAGACGCTGGCGAAGCTGTTGGACCTGGACTCCTGACGTGTGGCCCCGCTGGACCTGGGCCCTCCTCGTGGGGATGGGGCTCGTCGGTTGCTCGAGTCCCAAGCCCCTGCCGCCCGACTCGGGCGTCGAGGACGCCGGCTCCCAGCCCCCGGCGACGGGCCTGCCCGGGTGCACCTGGTACGGCGTGCCGCTGCGCACCGGTGAGGTGCCCTCCGAGCTGCCGGAGCTGTCCGGCCTGGCCGCCAGCCGCCGCTTCCCCGGCGTCTTCTGGGCCCACAACGACTCCGGCAACGACTTCGAGCTGTTCGCCATCGACGAGACCGGCCGCGTGCGGGCCCGGCTGAAGCTCACCGGCGCCCAGCCCCGGGATCTGGAGGACGTGGCGGTGGGGCCGTGCTCACCCGGGGAGATGCGCACGTGTGTCTTCCTGGCGGACACGGGCGACAACTTCGAGATTCGCGACCAGGTGCGCCTGTACCGGCTGCCGGAGCCGGACGCGCTCGGCGACGCGACGGTGGCCGTGGAGGTGCTGGCCTTCACCTATCCGGACGGTGCCCATGACGTGGAGGCGCTGGTGGCGGACGCGCGCTCGGGGCGGCTCATGGTCCTCACCAAGACGCGGCGCTCGCTGGGGGAGGTCTTCGCGCTGGACGGCCTGAAGCCCGGCGCCGCCATCCAGGCGACGAAGCTGGGCACGCTGGAGGCGCCGGGGGGCGTGGACCGCGCGACGACGGGCGCGTCGCTGCAGGCCTCCGGACAGCGGATGCTGATTCGCACCTACTCGCGCGTGTGGGAGCTGCGCCAGCCGGGGGCGGAGGATTTCGAGTCGCTCTTGAAGGGCTCGCTCGTCGAGGTGCCGGGCGCGCCCCAGGCGCAGGCCGAGGCGGTGTCGTACCTGTCGGATGGCGAGGGGTATCTGCTGGGGACGGAGTTCACCGGTCAACCGTTGTGGCGCGTCGGGTGTCGCTGATCTCGCGACTCGGGTGCGTCCGGGGTGCAGGGAGACCGTCCAGCGGGTTGACGCTCTGGCGCCGGTGAACATCTTTGCCCGGCTGAGGGTGACGCCATCCGGGCACGGGGCCCGAATGAGCGGGGAGGGGGAGGGCGAGCGTGCCGACGATGAAGCCACAGGAGCTCCCGCCGGGTGTGGGCCCGCGGGGAAAGAAGTCCGACAAGCCAGGGACGCCGGGCAAGGGGTTCAAGTTCGGCTCACCGCTGGGCTACATCCTGCTGCTCGTCCTGGGCTTCCTTCTCTTCCGGAACGTGTTCCAGGACGCGGGCGTCCGCCGGGTGAGCTACAGCCAGTTCCGGGACGCGGTGGAGTCCGGCAACTTCAGCCGGGTCCAGATCTCCAACGAGTGGGTGAAGGGCTTCCTCAAGGACACCGCCCAGCCGCCTCCGCCGGCGCAGGGTGAGCGTCCGCTGCGAGGCGAGCCCAGCGCGTTGCCGTGGATGGCCTACCGCGTCCAGGGGGACGAGTCGCTGGTGCCGCTGCTCGAGCAGAAGGGCGTCCAGTTCGAGGCGGTGCCGCAGTCCGGGTTGGGCGAGGCCCTCTGGATATGGCTGCTGCCGCTGGGGCTGTTCTTCCTCTTCTGGAGCTTCATGATGCGCCGGGTGGCCGGCGGCATCGGCCAGGGTCCGCAGAGCGTCATGAGCTTCGGGAAGACGCGCGCCAAGGTGCAGGCGGAGGCCGACACCGGCGTGGGCTTCAAGGACGTGGCGGGCGTGGACGAGGCGGTGGACGAGCTGCGCGAAATCGTCGAGTTCCTCAAGACGCCGGAGAAGTTCCGCCGCCTGGGGGGCCGCATCCCCAAGGGGGTGCTGCTGGTGGGCCCACCGGGCACGGGCAAGACGCTCTTGGCGCGCGCGGTGGCGGGCGAGGCGGGCGTGCCGTTCTTCAGCCTGTCTGGCTCGGAGTTCGTGGAGATGTTCGTCGGCGTGGGCGCGGCCCGCGTGCGCGACCTGTTCGCCCAGGCCACGGCCAAGGCGCCCTGCATCATCTTCATCGACGAGCTGGACGCCATTGGCAAGAGCCGCAACTCGGGCGTGGCCGGCGGCCATGACGAGCGCGAGCAGACGCTCAACCAGCTATTGGCGGAGATGGACGGCTTCGACAGCCGCGCGGGCCTCATCATCCTGGCGGCGACCAACCGCCCGGAGATTCTCGACAGCGCGCTGATGCGGCCGGGCCGCTTCGACCGGCAGGTGCTGGTGGACCGTCCGGACAAGCGCGGTCGCGAGCGGGTGCTGGAGATCCACGCCCGCGGCGTGAAGCTGGGCCCGGACGTGGACCTGAAGACCATCGCCTCGCGCACGCCGGGCTTCGCGGGCGCGGACCTGGCCAACGTGGTGAACGAGGCGGCGCTGCTGGCGGCCCGACGCAACCGCGACGCGGTGATGCGGGCGGACTTCGAGGAGGCCATCGAGCGCGTCGTCGCGGGCCTGGAGAAGAAGAACCGCCGGATGAACGAGCGCGAGAAGGAGATCGTCGCGCACCACGAGGCGGGCCACGCGGTGGTGGGGTGGATGCTGCCGCACGCCGAGCGGGTGACGAAGGTCTCCATCATCCCGCGCGGGCTCGCGGCGCTGGGCTACACCATGTCGCTGCCCCTGGAGGACCGCTACCTCATGTCGCTGGACGAGCTGCGCGACAAGATGGCGGGGATGATGGGGGGCCGCGCCGCGGAGGAGATCTTCATCGGCGAGGTGTCCACCGGCGCGTCCAACGACATCCGGCAGGCCACCGAGGTCGCGAAGATGATGGTGCGCGACTACGGCATGAGCACGCTGGGGCCCGTCGCGCTCAGCGCGGACCACGGCCCCAACTTCCTGCGCTCCGCGGGCCTGCCCGAGTCGCGGACGTACTCCGAGCAGACGGCGCGGATGATCGACGAGGAGGTGCGCAAGCTCGTCAGCGAGGCGCTGGACCGGGCCCGGGAGGTGCTCAGCAAGCACCGGGACAAGGTGCAGGCGCTGGCGGCGCGGCTGCTCGCGGTGGAGGTGGTGGAGGAGGACACGATGGTGACCATCCTCGGCCCCAAGGTGCTGGCGCAGCGGGGGCTGTTGCACCCCGAGGCCCGCCAGGTCATCTCCGCCCACCCGGTGGGCAGCAACGAGGAGCCACCTCCGCCGACGCAGCACGCCGACAAGCCCCTGGACTCGTAGCCGACGTCCGGGCGCCTGCTCTCCGGCCTGGCCCACGCCCCCCGCCACCGCGCATTCCTGCGGTGTCCGGGGGGCGAAATTATCTTGAGACCTAAAGGAGGCGTCGCCGTGGAGAACAGGATCGGCAAGAGCTACATGGCCCGGAAGGCCCTCTTCGCGAAGGGGCTCAAGGAGGGGCGGCTCACGGTTCAGGAGATAGAGGAGGCGCTGCCGGCGGGGACGTTGACGGCGGCGGAGCGCTGGCTCCTCTACTACTCGCTGCGGGCCGCCCAGGTGGAGATCATCGACGAGGTGACGGGACAGGTCGACCATGGGTTCATGGCCGAGTCCCCCGCCGCCCAGGAGCACTAGCTCCGCTCGTTGACACGCACTCGCGCGCGGTTAGGTTGCGCCCGTTGACGCCTACCCGCGCGTGAAGCGCCTTCCTCCACCTCGACTTCAGGTTCGACATGTCCGGTCCCTCGCACTCCGACCCCTCCCAGGAATCCCAGCACGCCCAGTCCGCCAACGGCGGAGGTCCGCCGGGCCCGGAGGCCGGTGCGGCGGGCGAGGCCGAGGCCAGGACGCCCGCCGATGACGTGGTCTCCGAGGCGGCCGACGCGGAGAAGGAGCGGCTGCGCGCCGACCTGGAGTCCTCCCGGCGCCGGGTGGACGAGCTGGCGCGCGCCTACCAGGCGGTGAACAAGGACCGCGAGGAGTTCAAGCAGCGGCTCACCCGCGAGCGCGAGCGGATGATGGACGTGGAGCGCGGCAACGTGGCCGTGGCGCTCCTGGAGGCCATCGACGAGCTGGACCGGGCGCTCTCCATGAGCGGCCAGGACCACTCGCCCCTGGCGCAGGGCGTGCGGATGATCCGCGACTCGCTCTTGAGCAAGGCCCAGGGCATGGGCATCGAGCGCATCAGCGTGACGGGGCAGCCGTTCGACCCCAACGTGGCCGAGGCCACGGACATGGAGATCACCACCTCGCCCGACGAGGACCAGAAGGTGGTGGCGGAGATTCGCGCGGGCTACCGGCTCAAGGAGCGCGTCATCCGCCCGGCCCGGGTGAAGGTGGCCAAGTACGTGGCGCCCGCCCAGGCCTGAGGACGTCCCCACCGGAAAACGAGGAAGACGGCGGCGGGGTGGGTTGTTCCCGTCGCTCGTCATGCGCCGCCGTATAAGCTGCCACCTCGTGGCTTCCCGACTGCTCTTCGTCCTGTTGTCCGTGGCCGTGCTCCCCCTGACGGCGTCCGCCGAGGAGGGGCCGGTGGGGCCCTGGCTGCAGGCGCGCATGCGAGAGCACGCCGCCTGGTTCTCGTACCAGGGCTCGGGTGAGGCCCGCCCCGGCGGCGCGCTGGGCCTGTGGCGCGAGCGTCCCGCGGGGGAGACGGGCCTGCCCGCCTTCGTGCCGCCCACGTCGCTGGCGCCGTTGATCCGCGCGGTGGAGGCGGGCGTCGTCAACATCACCACGGTGAGCCCCCGGGACAGTGGCCTTGCCGGGATGAAGCGCTCGACGGGCTCGGGCTTCGTGCTGACGCCCGACGGGCTGGTCGTCACCAACAGCCACGTGGTGTCGGGGGCGAGCAAGATCGCCGTGCGCCTGTCGGACGGCCGAGAGTTCTCCGCCGAGGTGGTGGGCCGCGACGCGTCCACGGACGTGGCGCTGCTGAGGCTCAGCGGCTCGGAGATGGGGGACCTGCCCGCGCTCTACCTGGGGGACTCGGACCGGCTGGAGGTGGGGGACTGGGTGGTGGCCATCGGCAACCCGTTCGGCCTGGACCACTCGGTGTCGCACGGGATGATTTCGGCCAAGGAGCGCGTGCTGGGCGTGGGCCAGTTCGACGACTTCATCCAGACCGACGCGCTCATCAACCCGGGCAACTCCGGCGGGCCGCTCTTCAACATGAAGGGCGAGGTGGTGGGGGTGAACACGGCCATCATCAGCCAGGGGCAGGGCATCGGCTTCGCGGTGCCCATCAACCTGGTGAAGGACCTGCTGCCGAACCTGCGGGAGAACGGGAAGCTGACGCGCGGCTGGCTGGGCGTCATCGTCAACGACGACCGGGAGAGCGCCGAGCGCCGGGCCCCGCTGGTGAAGGACGTCTACCAGGGCAGCCCCGCGGCCGCGGCCGGCATCCGCTCCGGGGACCGGCTGGTGGCGGTGAACGGGCGCACCATCGGCTCGTACCTGCAGCTGCTCCGGAAGGTGGCGCTGCTGGCGCCCGGGACGGAGGCGAAGCTGACGCTGCTGCGCCAGGGGACGACGCAGGAGGTGGCGGTGCGGCTGGTGGAGCGCCCCGCGCAGGAGGCCGCCGAGGGGCTGGTCCAGCGTGTGACGAGCGACGAGGACCTGGGGCTGACGCTGCGGGATTTGACGCCCGAGGTGGCCGCGCCGCTCAACCAGGTGGCCTGGGACGGGGCGCTGGTGTCCGCGGTGTCGCCCAGGAGCCCCGCGGAGGCGGCGGGGCTGCGCATGGGCGACGTGGTGACGGAGGTCAACCGCAAGCGGGTGAAGGACGCGGCCGGGGTGCGCGCGGCCCTCTCCAAGGGGAGCTCCGGGGCCAGCATCCTCCTTCGGGTGAAGCGAGGGGACTCCCAGCAGTACCTGGCCATCGCCCGGTGAGGGAGCCCCCGAGGACGTCCGCCTAGCGGCTGGCGTTGGCGTCCTTGCCGTTGAGCCACAGGCCCAGCGGGTGGCCCGTGCGGCCCTCGGTGAGGATGAGCCCGTCGATGCGGGCCGTCACGCCGTGGTTCTTCCCGCCGCCCTTCTTCGGCAGGGACCACACGGCCTGCGGCGTGAAGACGACCTGGGCGCGCACCTGCCGCATGGAGAACATGCGCGAGAAGAGCGAGCCGTTCCACCCCTCCGGCAGCGTGCCCGTGACGGTGAGGAAGGGCAGCACCGGGTTGCCGTTGCCGTCCTGCTTCTTCGGCGCCCCGTGGGTGAGCGCGTAGCGGCCGCCCGGGAAGAACGGGGTGATGTTGATGGTGTACTCCCCGGCGCCCGGGTTGTACGGCCCCGGCGACAGCATGGTCGCGTCGTCCTCGCCGATGATCATGTACAGCCGCTTGCCCTGGTACTTCTTGCGGAAGGCCTCGGCGTCCGCCTTGCACTTCGGGTCCACCAGCGCCCCTTCACACGCGCCGATGTACTTCTCGAGGAAGGCCCCCAGCCCCCCCAGCGGCTCGGCTTCGTCGCGCAGCTTGGCGAAGCGCGAGTCCACGTCGGCCAGGGCCAGGGTGGGCAGGAGGAGGGCGACGGCGGCGACCAGAAAGCGGCTCAAGACGAGGGGCTCCGGGGTACGGGGGGAATCCGGATGGTGCCATGTCCCCGCGCAACAGGGAGCAGCCTTCTCGTAGGTGTGTGGGGGTGGATGTAGGTGAATAAATTGCCTACATGTGGCTACCATGTAGGGTGTGCCTGTCACCACCTGTTGCCGGGAGGCACCCCCAGTGTTCGAGCGTCCGCAAGAGCGCCGCAGTCACCTGCGCTTCGACAAGGTCTTCACCGTCTACCTCACCACCCAGGACGGGATGATGAGGGGGGTGGGGCGCAACATCAGCGCGCGAGGCATGTTCGTGGAGGTCCGCGACGCGGTGGGGCTGGGGGAGAAGCTGAAGGTGACGTTCGCGGGCGAGGACGGCACGGAGATGACGTGCCTGTGCGAGGTGCGCTACCAGGTGGCGCTGGCGTTCGGCCGCAAGGACGGGCGCGAGGGCTCCAGCCGCGGGGTGGGGCTGCGAATCGTGGCGTACGAGACGCACGACGACGCGCCGCTGCTCCTGGTGGACCGCGAGCGGGTGATGCACTGAAGTGCTCGTGGCCGCCTGGCTGAGCGGCCCGGTGGCCCGACGACGCTCCCGGGACAGGGGGCCGCCTGGGGCCGCCACAGCGGGCGCCACGACGTGACAAGGGCACGGTCCTCACGAGGAGAACCGTGCCCTTGGCGCTTTCAGGAGGCGAGAGGGCCTACTGCGAGAAGCCCTCGAGCAGGTAATGGGCCTCGATGCGCTTGAGCGCGAGGATCATCGCGGCGCAGCGGCTGTCCACGGTCTCGCCGACGCAGTACTGGCGGCTGTCGTGCATGTCCGTCTTGCGCGGCTGGTTGCGGGAGATGTCGCGGATGATGCGGTAGTTGCGCTTCATCGCGCGCTCCAGGCGCTGGTCGACCTCGGCCTCGCTCCAGCGCTCCATGCGCTTGTTCTGGATCCACTCGTAGTAGCTCACCGTCACGCCGCCGGCGTTGGCGATGATGTCCGGGATGAGCTCGATGCCGCGCTTCTGCAGGACGCGGTCGGCCTCCGGGGTGGTGGGGCCGTTGGCGCCCTCGGCGATGAGCTTGACCTTGAGGCGCTCGGCGATGTCCGCCGTGATCTCTCCACCCAGGGCGGCGGGGACGAGGATGTCCGCCTGGACATCCCACAGGTCCTTCTTCTCGATGCGCTGGGCGCCCGGGAAGCCGAGCACGCTGCGCTTGAGGTTCTTGGGGTCCTGCACGTAGGCGGTGAGCGCCTGCACGTCGATGCCGTCACCGTTGTAGATGGTGCCGTCCGCGTCGTTGACCGCCAGCAGGCGCGCGCCCATGCCGCCCAGGATGTTGGCGGCGTGGCTGCCCACGTTGCCGAAGCCCTGGATGACGAAGGTCTTGCCCTTCACGCTCTCGCCACGGTCCGCGTAGTAGTCCTCGATGCAGAACGCGACGCCCTGGCCGGTGGCCTTGCCGCGGCCCTCGGAGCCGCCGATGCGCACGTCCTTGCCCGTGACGATGCCGCGCAGGTTGTGGCGCTCGCGCTCACCGTCGGAGAACTGGCGGTACAGGAGCGCCATGATCTCCGGGTTGGTGCCCACGTCCGGGGCCGGGATGTCGATGTTGGGCCCGATGAGGCTCTTGAGCCGGTACATGAAGCGCAGGGTGATCGCCTCCAGCTCCTCGCGGCCGTACTCGCGCGGGTCGATCTGGATGCCGCCCTTGCCGCCGCCGAAGGGGACCTCGGCGATGGCCGTCTTCCAGGTCATCTCCGCGGCCAGGGCCTTGAAGAGGTCCAGGGACACCTCGCGGTGGTAGCGCAGGCCGCCCTTGTAGGGACCACGGGCCTGGTTGTGCTGGACGCGGTAGGCCTTGAAGCGCTGGGACTCGCCGGGGACCAGCTGGTAGACCTTGCCGTCCGGCAGGCGCAGGTGGCCCTGGCGGATGGCCACGTCGGAGCCCAAGAGGGCGCGGCCGTTGAGGATGATGCTGCCGTTGGCCAGGGCCTCCAGGCCCTCCTTGTTGCGCACCTGCGTCTCCGGCAGGTCCGCGAACTGCTTGGCGCGCTCCGGGATGAGCGGCACGAGGCGATCCTTCAGCTTCGCCGTCACATAGAAGATGTGCTCGTAGTCGGGCTCCTCGAGCTCCAGCCGGACGCGCTTGTCCAGCTTGATGAGGTCGGCGGCCCGATGGAAGATCTCCATCGCCTCGGTGTAGACGGTGCGCTTCGGCGTCGGCGCCGGAGCGCGCATGAAGTTCTCTTCGCTGGCCATGTCGAAAACGGCTCCTTGTGGTCCCAGCCACGCTCGGGCCGGGGACGCGGGGATAGCGGCGCCCTTATGTGCATATGCGCCAACCGAGTTCAACCGCCGTGGCGCCACGCTTCCTCCCGAAAAACCGGAGCGATGACGGGGACTTATGGCAACGCGCTGTGTCACCGACGGCGGATGCACCGTGTCATGGATGTCACGGTGGGGTGGGGTTGTTCGTTGGGGAACGAAGCACCTGGGCCGGATTGAAAACGGGAGGGCCTTCATTTCGGCTTGCCCTACCCGGAACGCCATGGTACTTCCCGCGCCGCCTTGCGCCGACATAGCTCAGCGGTAGAGCAACTGATTCGTAATCAGTAGGTCCCCAGTTCAAGCCTGGGTGTCGGCTAGAGAGTAGAGAAGGGCCGGCTGCGAAAGCAGCCGGCCCTTTTTCTTTTCGGCGTGCAGCTCGCTGGCGGCTGGCCTCCCGTGCTTGCTTCGTTGCCCTGGAGGCGGGCTTGGGCTCGGGGCTCCGGGATGGGGGGCTCCGGGCCTCCGTGCCTGCCCAGGTCCGTTGTGTCCGGAAGCCGCCGCGCGGCGCTCCACTCCTCCAGGTCTCTTCGAAGCGGGGGCGAGCCCGACGCGCTCGCGGACGTGGCGGCCGGAGCGGGAGTGGGCCGCGCCAGGGCGTCGCATCCGACGTGGGGTTCCAGGCTCGAAGCCTGGTTCCGCGTAACCCCACTGGGAGCTTCGGGTGTGTGTCTTTGATGGGTCGTCTGGATTTTTCCACGGCTCTCGATGTCTGACTTGATGAGTGTCCGCGAGCGGACGAATCCACGGTTCTCGAATGACACCTGGGTGCGTCGCTGACCCATCCGTGGCGTTTTTCCAGGCCCTGGCAATGGCAGACAAGTGCTGGCTGAAATCCTCCGTTTTGACTGGAAATGCGTGTTTTCCTTGTTGTGATTTGCAATAAAAGGGGGGCCGATGTTAGGAAGGTTGCGGCTCAGGCCAACACCAGACAACACAGGAGGAGTACCCATGACGAGGAACGTGAAGCGTTTCCTGGCCGTCTCCCTGCTGTCCCTCGCGCCGTCCGTCGCCGCCGCCGAGCAGTTCGACTTTGGTGGGCTGGAGTTCTTCCGGGGTGAGTACGTCACCGCGGTGAAGACGGAGACCTTCGAGCTGAAGGCGCGTCACGCCGAGGGTGGCGCGTCGCTCCTGGCGAACCCTCTGCAGACCTTCGCCGTGGGCAACTGGACGGGCGTCAATGTCAGCTTCGGGGGCACGCTTTCCGGCGTCCGCCTGGCCATTCCCCCTCCGAACCCGCTCGGCCCCGTCGCGAAGCCGTCGGTCAACGGCGTCTTCCAGGTGGAAGTTGCCCCGGCCAGCTCGGTGACGCAGACGTACTACTACACGACGAACCCGGCGGACCCGACCGGTGCCGCGAAGACCTGCCTCTGGCAGTTGGCGGTGACGTACAACGCCGGCACCGCGACCTGCTCGGCCACCATCGGCCAGGCCGCCTACGGCACGCAGGGCGTCCTCTGCTACCTGGACAATGCGCAGTCGTGGATCAACCCGACCACGTGTGACGCGCAGGTCGTCTCCGCCATGGAGTGAGCCGGGCTTCCTTCCGCGGGTGGCGCGCTCGTCGCCACCCGCGGTGGGGTTCGTTGCTCGGGGTGGAGTAGGGGCTCAGTAGTCCCAGGCGTTGAGCCGGATGGCGCTCTCGAACTGGGAGACCTCCGGATGAGTCTCCTTCAATGCATCCATGATCTGTTGGACCCACTGCTGGAGTTCGGGGCTGTTCTTCCGGACCTTCGCCCCATAGATGAAGACGTACTCGATGGTCCCCGACGAGTTCATGTCTGGCATGGCCCTGTAGAGTGATAACCTCAGGACTCCGTCGTCGTTCTCGTCCGCCTCGTCCGAGGGCGTGAAGTAATGATGCTTGGCGAGGTAGTCATTGATGAAGGACATCGCGGTGGTGGCGACGGTATTGATGTTCGCGGAGTTCATTTGAAGAGACCTCATGAGCCTGCTTTCACGGCGCTTGGGACTGCTCTGTCCGCCGTGCCCAGAGTGCGTGGTAGGCCCGCTTCAGGCTTTCTTCTCGATTGCATGGACTGACCGGCCCAGCAGCGCGCTTGCTCAATAGTCCGATGAATTCAGCTCGATGACGCTCTGGTACTGGGAAACCTCCGGATGGGTCTCCTTGAGCGCGACCATGATCTGCTCCAGCCACTGCTGGAGTTCGGGATCATCCTTCTCGACCTTCGACCCGTAGATGAAGGTGTACACGATGGTTCCCGGTGACGTCTGGTCCGGCATGGCTCTGTAGAGCGAGAGTCGCAGAGCGCCGGGATCCGATGAGTCAACCTCCTCATCAGGCGTGAAGTTCCCATGTTGGGTGAGGTAGTCGTCGATGAAGGACGTGGCGGTATCTGCGACGGTATCGATTCTCGTGGGGCTCATTCGAGGAAAGTTCCGAATGTGGCTTCCTGTAGGCCCTCCGTCGGCGGCTATGGCGATCTGGGGTCTGCAGGCGATGTAGGCCGCGTGATGGGGCTCGCGGCCCGCATTGAATGGGCCTTCAGTAGTCCCAGGCGTCGAGTTCGATGGTGCTCTTGAACTGAGAGACCTCGGGATGAGCCTCCTTCAGCGCGGCCATGATCTGCTCGACCCACTGCTGGAGCTCGGGACCGTCCTTCTCGACCTTCGACCCATAGACAAAGGTGTACACGATGGTTCCGGGCGAGGTCTGGTCCGGCATGGCTCTGTAGAGCGAGAGCCGCAGGGAGCCGTCGTCGTTCTCGTCCAGTTCATCAGATGGGGTGAAGTACTGGCGCTGGACGAGGTAGTTGCTGATGAAGGATGTGGCTGTCTCGGCGACGGAATCGATTTTCGTGGGGCTCATTCGAGGGGACCTTTGAAAACAGGTTGAGATAGAGGGATGACGCTCAGCGCGCACTGCCCTTGGTTCGCGGAGGCCCTGCTCCAGGGTCGCCGCGCAGGCGCGAGGCCTGTTCAGCCCGGCAGCGCCCCCTCCGGAAGGTATTGGCTGCTCGCCGCGCCCTGGTGACTTCCGCCTTGGCCGCATCCTCTCCGGGCGTTCCCCGTGCGGCTTCTCGGTTGGCGGTGGCATTGTGGACGTTCTGGTCCAGATGAGCCTGGTACTGGTCCTGGCGAGAAGGCGGTGGCGGCGAACCCGTGAATGAGGCGGGAACGGTGCTGTCCCGCTCATGTTTGGCCATGTCATCCGCCATCTTCTGCTTCATCTGTGCTTCGGCCTTCTTACGCCAGTTGTTGATGCACTTGGCGGCGGACTTCCCATCAACGACGTCGGCCGGAGGACAGGTTGGGGACTTCACTGAGCCCAGGCCCGCGCCCGCGGCGCCTCCTGGCCCTCCCGAGGCGCTGGCCGAGCCTCCTGCTCCCGTCCCACTCGCCCCTGCAAGTCCTGGAGGTTGTTGGTTCGCCTCGCGTTCGGAGGTACGCCACCGCTGCCGGTGTTCCCTCACGTACTGGTTGACGCGTTCGTCTTCATCCGCGTGTCGTTGGCGCTGGCTGTAGTCTGTCTCCGGCCGACCTGTCTCGGAGTTCTCGTAGCGCCGCCGTTGGGTGTCCGCGTTCTCCCGGCGGGTATGACGTCCGTGCTCCATGTTCTCGGAGGCCATGCCTTGCTGGGGAACAGCGGGTGCGCGATTCGACTCATAGCCGTCGATGACGTTCCGGCAGGGGTCTCCGCGCGCATCATTGCCCATGTCATCCGAACCGCTCTCCCGGAAGTTGGAGTCACGGACAAGATGGCCTGACTGGCAACTGGCGAGATAGCGGTCACCAGCCGTGGGCCGCTCCAGCGGAGTCCCGTCCTTCATCCCCGCGGCATGCTCCGCGGCAGTCGCCGTGTCCCAACGGTTGCATTTGGCCCGTGCCTCCTTGTTGAGCTTGGCGACGTGGTCATACGAGCCGAACCAGTCCGGGTTCAGCTTGGCCTGGATGAGCAGTTGCTGGCACTGCCGGGAGAAGAAGCTGCTGCCACCGCCCTCAAGGTAGTTGACGGGTGTGTGCGGTGGTGGCGTGGGCGCGCTGGCTGTCATGTCGGGTCCCCCTCGAACGGACGGCTTCGCTGACCTTCGTGAATCGAGTCTCTCACCACTTGCGTGGAATGTCCTGGACGCAGGCGACGAAGTCCGCGAGCGGAATGGTCCGGAACTCCTTCGCGTCCTCGGTGTCGACCAACCCCTCCGACGTGGCCATCACCAGCCGCTTCCGGGTGTCCAGGCTCAGGGGCTTCACGGGCGCCTCCACCTCCTCGAGCTGATTGCCGCGCAGCGTGAAGAGCCCATACGTCCCACCCGCCACCCAGACCTGCTCCCGGTACTTCGCCACGCTCATCAACATCCCCGGGGACTCCGCCACCTCCGACCAACCATAGACGCTGCCCTCGTGCACCCCCGCGTCGCTGCACGCATACATCTCATCCTCGCTGACGACATGCACAGCCGTCATCACCGCCTCCGTGAAGGACGGCGCCGGATGCCACCGCGCCCCATCCCAGCGCGCGATGAGCCCCTCCCCACCCACCGCGTAGACCAGGTCCGGCGCCAGCCCATGCACCGCGAAGACCTCGCCAGGGCAGGGAAGCTCATGCCATTGCCTGCCATCCCAGCGGTAGAACGACTCCTTGCGCTGCTGTGAATGCGGCCCCCACGCCAGCACGAACCGGTCATCCAGTCCCCAGATGCCAGACACGACGCACGGCAGCTCGTGGAACTCCCACGCCGGACGCGAGGGATTCTCCGAGCGGTTGATGTGCACCCCTCCACGACGGAAGCTGCCCTCGGCCACGTAGACCGTGCCCGACGGCGAGCGCCAGAGCGACGTGAGCCACCCCACCTGACCCAGCAGCGTGTAGACGCGCCCGTCCACCACCTGGCCCACCCACGACTCCGCGTGGTCCTCCATCCAGTCCTTGCCATCCCACCGGTCCGCCAGGAAATGGCAATCCCAGGCCGACTCGCCGCTGGCCCGGCGGAATGCGTGTGCGAGCTTCATGATGTGGGGTCCTCGGGTGCGGGGCGCCTCGCGGCGGCGGGAAGCTCGCCTGGGTCTCTTGAAGCCACGGTCTCGTGATAGTCGTACATCGCTCGGGGTGTTGCCAGGAGGCGGTGACGATGTCGAAGCTGCGTGGACCGGGGGGCGACGTGCTCGCGGAGAACCCGGAGGTGACGCTGACCCGATATGCCCTCGGGCTGACGCTGTACCTGGATGAGCCCTACGTCTGGGCCACCGAGGGCGCCGCGGCCCTGCTCCGGCGCTTCCTCCAACTGGCTCCCGCCGAGCGACTCACCTGGTACACCACCTCCACGCTTCCGGAGTGGCACCGCTTCACGCCTCGGGTCGCCGACGACGTGCTCGCCTCCCTCTCCGTCTCCTGGGCCGATGTCCGCGTCAGGCACCTGTTCACGTTCCGCCTGGTGGATGACCTCGGAGCGCCAGGGCTCGGCTTCATCTACCGGGAGCTGGACGCGGCACGGGGCCGTCGAGGCTTCCTCCAGGTGCTGCTGCCGGAGACCCTGGACCCGAAGCAGCTGCTTCAATTGGCCAAGGAGGTTGGCGAGCGCTGGCCCCTGCTCTGCGGCGTGGGCGGCTACGTGGGCACCTGGAACGAGTGGGTCAAGTCCACCGCGTTCTGGAGTCTGTACCGCTCCAGCCAGCGCTACCTCGGGCTCGACATCCAGGACCCGGATGCCATGTCCTGGTGCGTGGGCGAAGGGCTGCCCGGGAGCAACTGGCTCACACTCGTGGGTGACGGCCTCGCCGGGAAGCTCGCGCTGGACGTCGCCGCGCTCAAGGCCCGTGCCTGGACGTCCGAGGTCCACGTGCACACGCTGAAGGGGACCACGCTCATCCAGGCGGGCGCGGCCCCGACGCTCGGTGACGTCAACGCGCTCGAGTACCCCTCCGCCTACGCCGAGGTGGCGCGTGTCCTGGAACCCCACTTCGTCAAGAAGCCCACCGAGTTCTGGGGTGGCTTCCAGGAGGAGCAGAAGACAGGGGCCTGGCTGCGCCGCTTCGTCTTCCCGGAGGACCTGCGCTGAGCCCATCTCACGGCTCCCGTGAGAGCAGGACCACGCCGCGCGCGCCGCCCGCGCTCGAGCCCGTCAGCAGGCAGGTGGCCGCGCCCGGGTCACCTCGCAGCATGCCCTCCACCGCGACGGCCAGCCCCGTCGGCATCGCCGCGGCGCCGAGGTCTCCCAGGCACTCCGACAGGTACTCGAGCGTGGCCTCCGGGGGCATCACGTCGTGGGCCACCCGAGGCCAGGCCAGCTTGAACTCGTGCACGCGCAGCTCCTCCGCCGTCATGTCGGAGAGCCACCAGTCCAGCGTGCGTCGCTCTTCACGGAGCCGCTCGGACACCACGCGGCCCGCGCGTGTCAGCGCCGCCGCCATGCAGGGCATGTCGTTGTCCTGGGTGGCCAGCTCGACGTCGGTGGCCACGGTGTCGAGCCGCGCGAGCACCGGCCACTTCGTCCGCTTCGCCACGTCCGTCCGGGTCAGCGCGCAGAAGGCCGCGCCCTCTCCTCCGACGAAGGTGTCCAGGTTCTCCCCATCGAAGATGCGCTGCTGGTCGATGAGCGTCTGGACCACCTCCGGGTCGTAGTACGTGTCCACGCCTCCGACGAGCGCGAGGTCCACCTTGCGGCCTCGCAGCGCCTCGCCCGCCTCGATGAGCGCGAAGGCCAGCGAGGCATGCCCCCGCGGCACGACGTGGACCACGGGCCGGACGTCTCGCTCCTCCAGGAGCCGCACCAGCGCCTTCTCCACCTGGCGTCGCTGCGTGGCGAAGCCCTCCTGCGTCCGCTCCCCCATCCGCTCGGGAAGACAGAGCACCAGGGCCACGGTCGCGTTCGGTGGCAGCTCCTCCAGGTTCGTCAGCAGCTGCGTCAACGTCCGGGTGGCGATGGGCACCAGCCGCTCGGCGCCCGAGTCCCGGGTGGGCAGCGTCCGGATGGGCGCCATCGTCACGCGCTTCCCGTTGGGCGCGCGGAAGGGCGTCTCCGCGTATGCGGACAGCTCCGCGCGGCGGAAGGCCCACGTCTGGTACGGCGCGAAGGCCAGCCCGTTCCACGTGGACGTCCCTACGATGACGGGCGCGGAGCCCCACCGTCCGCCGTAGTGCGCCGAGTCCAGGCGTTTAGAGGAGCTCATCGCAGGACCTCCTTCTCGTGCACCTGGATGTAGTGCAGGCGGCGCGCGGGGCGCGGCATGGGCACCACGGTGCGCCACGTCAGCTCCAGCGTCTCCTCGTCCGAGGGTCGCAGCAGCACCGTGTCGAGGACCGGGCGGTGCTCCTTCTCCCCCTGGTCCGTCCGCGCCGTCACCGCGAAGTGCAGGCGGGGGAGCGCGAAGTGATACGAGCCGCCCGCGGAGAGGTTGAGCAGCTTCACCATCTCGCCCCCCTTCAAGTACTCGGGGCAGATGAGCTCGGGCGTCGCGCACTGGTTGTGGCGCTCGTCGAAGTCCAGCGGCTGCAGCGGCATGCGCTCCTTCATCCACTTCTCGTCCGCGGTCCCCGCGTAGCGACGACGGGGCTCCCAGTGTCTGCCGATGGCGCCCACGCCGGCGGGCGCGGGCCGCGTCCTGGCGGAGGAGATGAGGTCGCGTGGATCCTCGATCTGCGGTGCAAGCTGGTTCACCAGCATGTCCGAGTCCCGCGCGACGCCGCGCCCCAGGGGGTTGCGTGCCTCCTCCACGGGCGGCTTGTTGGCGTCACTCGCGTCGAAGCCCCCATACGCGAGCTCCCACTTCAGGGGCACGCTGGTGAAGGGCTGCGGCGGTCCCAGCGCCAGCCCGAGCGCGCCCCGGTACCAGACCCGCGTGCCGAACACGCGCAGGCTCTTGGCGACGGGGCCCACCTCGATGTGGACGTCCAGTTGTTTGACGGCCTGGCCACCCTTGCTCATGGCGTTGCCCACCACCACCACATCCGTGGAGGGCTTGCGGATGCACACGTCCGCGGGGAGCTGGATGCTGCTGGCCTCGGGCGCCTTCTTGTCCCAGGGCTCGTCGGCGTGGCGGACCTGGGCGCCACCGACGCGTGTCACCCGCGCGCTGCCCGGGGCGATGGAGAAGAGCTCCTTGATGAGGACCACCATCAGGATGCCTCCGTCCATCCCCAACTGGGGAACGAGGGCCACCGTGGATGAGGTGCCGTTGAGCAGCTCGGGCGTGTTCACGTCACGTCACCTCGCATACCGCGTCGTCCATCCATCCGACGGGCTCCGCCGGCTGCCCGACTCCACATGAACCCTCCAGGCCTCGAGCTGCGCGAGCTGCCGGACGACGAAGTCCGCGCGGTCCAACGGAACGGCTCCGCCCGTGCGCACCGCCAGCTCCACGTGCACCCACCGGCGCACCGCGGGCAGTGACTCCGGAGCCTCCAGCTCCCAAAGGGAGACCTTCGGACTCCACGCATGCCCGAAGCGGTAGCGCGTGCCCTTCCTGGCATGGCGGCCATGCTTCGCCCACCAGTCCGCCCACACGATGGCCCGGTCCGTGAGGTCGAGCACGGGCGTGGGCGGCGTGAAGGGCCGCTGGAAGGGCAGGGCGTCCCGCGTGTACTCGGGGCTCGGGACGTCCTCCGTCAGGGACGCGCCTGTCATCCGTTGCAGCGCGTCCAGCGCCGCGACCTTCGTGTCGGGCGCGTCCATCGCCAGGTGCTCGAGCAGCACCTCCATGAACGACAGGTCCCCGAACCACCCCAGGGCCCGCAGCACCGCGGGCACGTCACCCGAGTCCAGCGCGGCGCGCAGGTCGTCGGCTCCGGACGCGTCCGCGGACACCGCCAGGAAGAGAGCCGCGTCCGCGAAGGCGCCCTGACCCTTCAGCACCAACGCGCGCGCTCGCTCCAGGCCCTGCTCGCTTCTTCGCAGCAGGGCGCTCTCCAGCGCGGCGCGGACGACCTCCTCGTCCTCGTGGCGCAGCGCCTGCTCGAGCGCGCGGTGCGGCAGGGGACCCTGGGTGGCCCCGAGCGCCTGGCTCGCGGCTCGAATCACCTCCAGCTCCGGGTCCTCCAGTCCGCGCTCCACGTCGGACACGGAGAGCGCGCCGCGCCGCGCGAGGACGCGCAGGCCCGCGGCCCTCCGCGCCGGCAGCTCCGCGTCCAGCCACGGGCGCACCGCCCGCTCGATGCCGGGATGTGGCGCGAGCGAGAGCGCGTCCGTCACCGCCTCGGCCATCCTCGGCTCGCTCAGCTCCACGGTCCGGATGATGCGCAGGGCCTGGTCGAGCGCGTCGTCCCCGGCGAGCGAGCCGAAGAGGAACACGTTGGCCCAGGTGAGCTCGGGGTCCGGCTCGGGACGCTCCTCCAGCAGCTTCACCAGTCGCGGCAGGATGGGAGGGCCACAGGCGACGATGGCGTCCACGCGGCGCACCAGCCGTTGCTCGGTGCGCTCGCTGTTCGACCAGGGCGTGAGGGGCCGGGCCCGACGCATCAGCCCGAACATCCCCAGCTCCTCCAGGCAGGTGCGCGCATGGCCGAAGAGCACGTCCTCCTCGGCCTTCGGGTGGCCGAAGTGGAGGGGCAGGGCCTGCGCGTCCGTCGCCGCGACCCTCGCTTCGTCCTCCTCCGGCGCGGCGTCCTCGTCGTTGTCTTCTTCGGCCTCGAACGCCGCCAGCCGTGCGTGCGCCTTGGCGAGCAGCGCGTCGAGCTGCGCGAGCGTCGTCACGGGCGGAGGCGCCGCGGGTGGGGCAGGGGGCGGCGCTTCCGGCTCGGGCAGCTCCGGCAGGGGGACGGCCGGCAGGAGGACCTCGCGCACCGGCTCGAGCAGCCGGGGCTCGCGGAGGCTCGCGCGCAGGGGCTCGGCGCGGACCTTGGGCGGCAGCGGGCGCGTGTCGGCGCCCGTGGAGAAGGGCTCACCCAGGGCGCCGATGGCCGCCTTCATGGCCTGCTGGAGCAGCGCCAGCTCCGCGAGTCCGCCCGGGTCCTCCGTGGGGACCTGCGTGAGCAGCCGCGCCGCCGCGTGGAGGTTCGTCGCCATGGCGCGGATGCGCTCGCGCCGGATGTTGAACTGCGCGCGCGCCGCGTGGGCCTCGTAGGCCTCACGCAGAGCCAGCGCGAGCTGCTCCTCGGCCTGCCGGACGGGCAGCGCCGGGTCTGTCACCGCCCTCAAGCCGAGCAACGCCTCATCGAGCAACGCCTGGACTGTCTGGATGCCCATCCGCTCCGTCACGCCCACGCCCCTACCGGGAGTCCCCGAAGCCCACGTTCCCCGTCACGCAGACGGGCTTGCCCTCGAAGTGCACGGTGACGGCGGGGACGGGCAGCCCCCACGCCACGCCGCGGTTGACGCCCGCGACGGTGATGTCCTTGGTGAGCGCGACGCCGGGCTCGTTGCCCTTCATGTTCCCCGTCTTGCAGAACGAGCTGTGGACGTGCTTGCTCTCGATCTCGATGTTGCTGCACTTGACGCTCAGCGAGCCCGAGTCCCCGGTGATGGGGTAGGGCATGGGCAGCGGACTGGGCGCCGCGGGCGTGTGGCACATGTTGGGCGCCATGGGCACCACGGTGTGCTTGCTCTTCTCTCCGACGACCGTCATTCCAAGCGCGGTGACGCTCATGGCGCGGGCTCCTAGTTCAGCTTGATGAGGGTGGCCAGGACCTTGGCCACCTCGCGTGCACGGGTGATGACCCGGTCGGCGTACAGCTCGACCTCGGTCGCGGTGACTTGGAGGAACGCGCCGGGGACGCGCAGCAGCGCCTTCTCGTCCGCCGTCACGGAGAAGCTGCGCACGCGCGCGTTGACCGCTCCCTGTCGGTCCAGGTGCAGCGCGCGCTGCGTGGTGAGCAGGCCCGCGATGAGCGGCGTCTGGTCGGAGGCATCCACGATGACCCTCGCGCCCGAGGCGAGCGCTTCGTCGAGGAGCGCGGGGTCCACCGCGGGGTCCACCTGGAGCAGGTGCTCCGTGGCGCCGATGCGCACGCGCCACCCCGCGCCCTCCCTCGCCACCAGTCGCCCCAGGCTCATCGGAGGCAGGGCGGCCGCGGGCGCCGGTGCCAGCCTCACCTGACGCGGAGACTCCTCGGAGGTCTCGGCCTCTTCACGTGCCACGCTCTTGAGTGCCTGCATGCTCATGTCCTTCTCCTCATCCCGGCATGATGGCGGGAGGGTGCATCTTGATTTCGGAGGTGCCTTCGATGGTGACGCCCAGCGCGCCCTTGATGGCCACGCCGCTGGAATCGATGACGACCTCGGAGGCTCCACACGTCAGGGTGATCTTCCCGGACGCCTCGAGCTTGAGATTGGCGGCGGTCACCACGCCCGAGGCGCCCGCGGTGATGGAGTGGCCTCCGGTGATGTCCTGGGTCTGGCTGGCCACGTTGATGGCCACGGCCCCCTTCGCATCGATGGCGAGCGCCTTGGCCACCTTCACCATGTACGCGCCCACGGTCTCGAGCTTCGCGATACCCACCTGCTCGTTCTTGCCGCCGTTGATCAACTCGATACGGGCAGCGCCGATCGCCTCCGTCGAGTCTCCGCCGACCGCGAACGAGACTCCCGTCACCGCGTTGATGACCGCCAGCGCGCCGATCTTCTCGGTGACGGAGCCCTCGACCGTGGTGCCCCACGTACCGGGGCCGCCGCCACCTCCACCAC
>NZ_SRLW01000168.1:0-21474 GCF_006518215.1 Myxococcus sp. AB025B | reverse complement strand
GTTGGGGAGGAAGAAGGTGGCGCCGGGCTGCACGGAGATGTGGCGGACGTGGATGACGGGCAGGCCGTGCTGGCGGAAGTGGTCGAGGGCCGCGCGGGCCCGGGTGGCGGCGGCCTCGGCGCGGTCCAGCTCGGCGCGGCCACCGGGGAAGTAGTCGTTCTGGATGTCGATGAGCAGCAGGGCGGTGGTGGGGTCCAAGGGTCCTCCATGGGGTGGGGCTTCATGGGATGCAATAACCAGACGGGCTGCACGCGACGAGTGCCTGGATTGACAAAATCCGGGCGGAAAACGACAAGCGGCCATGGCGTCGTCTCCCACGCGAATCGCGGTGCTGTCGCTGGAGGGGTGTGTGGCCTCCAGCGTGATGGGGCCGCTGGACGTGTTCGCGATGGCGAACCTGTTGAGCCGGGACGTGGGGCTGTCCGAGCCGTTCGTGGCGGAGCTGGTGTCGCCGGGTGGGCGGCTCGCGAGGAGCTTCCACGGGTTGGAGTTGATGGCGGCGCGGGTGCCGGAGCCGGCGGAGCGCTTCGACGTGGTGTTGGTTCCGGCGGTGGTGGGCGGGCTGGAGGAGGTGCTGGGGGCGCGGGTGCTGACGCGGTGGTTGAAGGCGCAGCATGCGAGAGGGGCGAAGCTGGCGGCGGTGTGCGCGGGGGCGTTCGTGTTGGCGGAGACGGGGTTGTTGGAGGGGCGCGAGGCGACGACGCACTGGGGGTTGGCGCAGCGCTTCGCGGCGAGCTATCCGGGGGTGAGGCTCAAGCCGGAGCTGTTGTTGGTGGACCAGGACGACGTGCTCACGGCGGGAGGAATCACGGCGTATCTGGACCTGTGTCTGCATCTGGTGGCGAAGCAGGCGTCACCGGAGCTGGCGGCGTTGTGCGCGAAGATGTTGTTGGTGGAGCCGGGGCGCAGGTTGCAGGGGCCGTACGCGGTGCACTCGGCGCCGAGGGACCACGGGGACGCGGCGGTGCTGCGCGCGCAGGAGTGGCTGGAGGCGCACTACCAGGGCCCGGTGACGCTGGCGGAGGCGGCGGAGGCCGCGAGCCTGGGCGCGAGGACGCTGTTGAGGCGCTTCCAGAAGGCGACGGGGGACACGCCGCTGGACTACGTCCAGCGCCTGCGCGTCGAAGCGGCCCGGCGGATGCTGGAGACGAGTCCGCGCACCGTGGAGGACATCTCGCAGGCCGTGGGCTACGCGGACACCACGTCGTTCCGGCGACGGTTCAAGGCGCGCACTGGGCTGACACCGGATGCGTACCGGAAACGGTTCGCGCTGCGGTGAGCCGCGTCTGGGGTAAGGTAGACCCCGTCTGGTCAGGGCTGTCCAGGTCCGGCCCGAGATGCGGGCTCCCAACACCGATGCAAGGCCACGTCAGTCTGGCGGTGGCCAATGGTGGTCTGGTGCGACCCGGCTCGTCATTGAACCTCGTCTTCAGCTCACGCGGCTGGCTTGGTGCAGGGGGGCGCTTGACCGAGTTCGCGAGGGCACATGAAATCGAGCCATGCGCTTAGCCATCGCCGTCTGCATCTGCCTTCCACTCGCTATGGGGTGTGCATCTCCTGAGCGGGAGAGACGGGCGCAGCGACTTGCGGCGATTCGCGCCCTGAATACTCAGGGTGCCGCATGGCGAAGTGCTGAAGGGTTCCAGGCGACAAGATGGGGGATGACGCGCTCAGAGGTTGTCGCTGTGCTGGGGCCGAGGGCAGCTGTCGAAGACGGCAAGGTGGTCGCCGATATCGTGGTGGCTGGTTATGAGGCCAAGGTGTACTGCTCGTTCGCGGGCGGACGCCTCTCAGATGTCTCTTTGTGGCTCCCATCACTCGCTTCGGCACGAAGCTCGTACGCCGACATCAAGGGGCTCCTCTCGAGCAAGTATGGAAGGCCAGCTCGGGAGAGGACGACGGATACCGTCATCGATGACCTCGAGACCCTTCATGTCCTGCGGCAAATCGGCGACTCGCTCAATCAGTCCGCACGACTGGCTTCGGGAGTCCGCTCCGCTCAGGACAGCACTGCTGCTGCCATCCAGAGTGAAGGGACATCCATGCGTGTCGCGATCGAGAGGGACCGACTGCTGAAGTCGCCGTTCGAAGCCAGGGCTGCGTGGGCTACTGGCGAAACGGTGGTGACGCTCGCATTGACGCAAGAGCGCGGCGTAGGGGCTGATGTGCTCGTGAGGTACCGCAGTTCCATTCTCTGGAAGGAAGCGGCGGCACAGAGGCGGGTGGAGCAGGCCCGCAGGGCAGCGGACTTCTGACCGAGAAGCAGTCGGTTTTCTTGCTGGAGCCTGCCAGTTCACCCTTCGTTGTCGTCCACCCACTGGAGCACTGAAATGAGCAATCATGAGTGGAGCGAGGCTGACGATATCGTCGCCTTCTATCTCTATCGATTCGGTACGGCCCTGCTTCCGTGCGACATGCCTGCCATCGCGGAGCAACGAGGAATCAAGCTGGGAAGCATGAAGATGCGGATCAGCAACTTCAAGGCGTACGCGGGCGCAGGTCGTCTGGGGAATATCGCGCGACAATCCGCGCAGGTCTTCGAGCGGTACAAAGACACCCCTGAGCCTCAGTTCCGGGACAAGGCATTCCCTGAGTGGAGTGAATCGACGAAGGCTGGAGTCGGATTGAAGTAGTCGAACAGCGGTGGGACTGGGACTACCGTGCGCAGCCATGACGCAGTTCGTACAGACGCGCGAAGGAGGGCCTCCATTGGATGAGGTCATGGTCCGCGCCTTCGAGGCGTCGCACGGCATCCAACTCCCAGGCGAGTACCGGGACTTCCTGCTTGCCATGAATGGGGGCGGCCAGCGCGGGACCTCTTCAGTGTCGAAGGTCTTCCAGGGGGGTGTCGGTTCGCGTCCATCTGTTCTTCGGTCTCAACGACTCCATCGAGTCGTGCAATCTGGACTGGAACCTCCGCGTGTTCGCGGAGCGCATTCCGATGAAGCTCCTTCCCCTCGGGACGACAGAGGGCGCCGACAAGATTTGTCTGGCCACTGGGAGTGATGTGATGCTCCGGGCGGCGTCTTCTTCTGGGATGCTTCCGCGCAGGCCGAAGGGAAGCGGCTCTTCTTCATCGCCGAAGACTTCGGTGTCTTTGTAGCCTCCCCTTCAGGCGGACGACCTATCCCCCACGATTCCCATCTCGTGACGGGGGTGCTGCCCGCGTGGCACGCGAGCGCCGTTTCCCACGGGCCTCTCCGGTGGACAGAATCTCCGGGATGCGCGCGGCGAGCAGGTCGATGGCCGCGCGCACCTTCGAGGGCAGGTGCTTGTTCTGCGGCCACACGGCGAAGACTTCATTCCCGTGCCTCCCCTCTTCCTGGAGCAGCAGCGTCAGCTCACCCTTGCTCAGTCGCGGCGCGACCAGCCAGCAGGGCAGCCACGCGAGACCCGCGCCCCTCACCGCCTCGTCAGCGATGGCTTCCAGGTCATCGAAGCGCAGCCGCCCTCGCATCGGCACCAGCCGCTCACCTCCTCGCGGGTCCGGGAACCGCCAGGGCTTGGCCGTCCCCTGCCGTCCGTAGAGCACGGCCTCGTGCTTCCCCAGGTCCTCGAGGGACTTGGGTCGACCACGTCGCGCCAGGTACGCGGGTGACGCGCAGACCACCATGTTCTGCACACCCAGTCGCCGCGCAGTCAGTCCCGCATGGTCCGACAAGGGCGCGACCCGGATCGCCAGGTCGAACCCCTCCTCGATGAGGTCCACCACCCGGTCACTCACGGACAGCTCCACCTCCAGTTCCGGATGCTGTCGCGCCAGCTCCCCGAGCAGCGGCGCCACGCAGTGCCGACCGAACAGCACCGAGGCCGTCACCCGGAGCCTCCCCGTGGGCGCGCGCCGCCCCGAGTCCAGCTCCGCCTCCGCCGCCTCCAGCTCCGCCAGCGCCCGCACGCACCGCTCGTAGAAGACCTGCCCGTCCTCGGTGAGCCCCTGCTTGCGCGTGGTGCGCAGGAACAGCCGCGCCCCCAACCGCTCCTCCAGCCGCGCGATGCTCTTGCCCACCGCCGATCGCGACAACCCCAGCCGCTTCGCCGCGAGCGCGAAGCTCCCCGCCTCCGCCGCCTGCACGAAGGTCAGCACCCCACTCAGCCGGTCCGTCACGACACACCTCCCATTGGCGAATTCCTGTCTCCAGTGAAGCCCCCAAAGCTCTCCACTGGGGACCTGCCCTCCCCCATATATCCCCCACGCCCTCGAATGGCATGACCCTGGAGACAGCAACGATGGATGGCGTGATGAAGCGGTGGGAGCTGCGCGAGCCGGGCCGCGAGAACCTGCAACTGGCGAGTGTGCCCATTCCCCAGCCCGGCGCGGGCGAGGCCCTGGTGCGCGTATCCGCGGTGTCCCTCAACTACCGCGAGAAGCTCTTCCTGGACGCAGGCGGATACTCCGACGTGTCGTGGCCCTTCGTGCCCACCTCCGACATGGCGGGGGAAGTGGTGGCCACCGGCGCGGGCGTCTCGCGGGTCCGGGTGGGTGAGCGCGTGCTCGCGGCCTTCAACACGGACTGGGTGGACGGCCCACCTCCTCGCGCACCGCGAGCCCTGGGAGGGAGCGTCCCCGGCGTGTTGTCCGAGTACGTCGTGATGCCCGAGGGCTGGCTCGTCACCGCGCCCAGGACGCTCGATGATGCCCAGGCCAGCACGCTGCCCTGCGCGGGGCTCACCGCGTGGACGGCGCTCGTGGAGCAAGGCGCGCTCAGGCCCGGACAGACGGTGGTGACGCAAGGCACCGGGGGCGTGTCGCTGTTCGCCGTGCAGCTCGCCTCCGCGCTCGGCGCGCGCGTCATCGTCACCTCGGGAGACGACGAGAAGCTGGCTCGCGCGAAGACGCTGGGCGCGGCCCACGGCATCCATCGTCGCCGCACCCCCGACTGGGAGAAGGAGGTGCTGGAGCTGACGAGCGGACGTGGCGCGGACCAGGTGCTGGAGCTGGTGGGCGGCGACAACCTGGGGCGCTCCGCCAGCGCCCTCGCGTCGGGCGGACGCATCTCGCTCATCGGTGTGCTGGAGGGCTTCGACATGCGCTTCCCCGCGCTCCCGCTGCTCCGGAGCCACGGCATCATCCAGGGCGTGCTCGTGGGACACCGCCGGGGACTCGAGGACCTGGTCCGCGCGGTGGACACCCTGCGCGTGGCGCCCGTGATTGACGCGACGTACCCGCTGCGCGACTTCCCCCAGGCCCTGGCGCATCTGGACCGGGGGCCGTTCGGCAAGCTGGTCATCCGCGTCCGCGAGTGAGCCGCGCGCCTACCGGAACGCGGGCCAGGTGAAGGACCCGGTCCCGGCCCAGCGCTCCAGCAGGCGCTCCTCGAGCGCATCCAGGGTGCGCGACAGGGCGGGAATCGGGTCCACGTCCTCCCGCAGCGCGCGGGCGCGAGCGAGGTGACGCAAGAGGGCGGCGCGCTCGGAGAACCCGGGCGCCCACTCCCTGTCCCGCTCCAGCGCTCGCGGCGATAGCCACTGGAACATGTTCACCGTGCGCGCGGTGGCGAGCAGCGCGCGGGCGCGCAGCCACGTCGCGTCGATGCGCGCCGCCTCGCACGAGGGCGCCAGGGTGATGCGGTACGTGACGTCCGCGCGCGTGATGAGCTCATCGGGCAGCGGCACCACCAGCAGCCACATCAGCGCGTCGTACAGCGCGTGGCGCATGCCGCAGTACTCGAAGTCGAGCAGCCGCGGGCCGCTGGCGGTGAACAACGTGTTGCCCGGGGCCATGTCCCCATGCGTGAGCGCGAGGAACGGACCGGGCTCGGCCAGCTCGCGCGCCACGTGCTCCAGGTCCTCCTGCGTCCCCGGCTCCAGCTCCGCGTCGAGCGCGTCCGTCCACCGTCGCAGCCGGTCCACGTGCTCCAGCAGATAGCGCGCGTTCTCGATGCGCACGCGCCCGGGCCGAGGGCTCAGCGCATGCCGGAGCAGGTCGAAGTCCCCATGCAGGCCCCAGGTCCGCGCGTGGAGCTGCCCGGTGAGGCGGGCCACGGCGAGCAGCCCGCCGATGGCCGCCTCCGGGTCGTCCCCCTGGAGCAGGTCCTCCAGCGTGGGGCCGAGGCCCAAATCCTGGAGCACGAGCAGCCGCGAGTCGACGCTGCCCGCGATGAGGCCCGGGGCGATGGTGAGGTTGTGCCGGCCGAGCAGCTCCAGCCCCGCCCACTCATCCAGCCCGAGCACCTGGTCCTGATGGAAGTGCTTGAGCACGACGCTGGTGACGTCTCCGCCGCGCACGCGGGCGCGCACGACGTGGCAGCGCGACTGGGTCCGCAGGACCTGGGGCTCGGTCAGCAGCACGGGGCGTCCCCAGGCCGCGGAGAGCGAGCGCGCGCCATCGGCGAGCAGCCGCGCCAGGTCCAGGGCGCTCAGGGGAGTCGCTCCACGGTGGCGCCAGCTCTCTCCAGCAGCTCGCGGTACCACGCGAAGGCCCGCGCGGTGCGGTCTCCCAGGGCCTTGGCGCCCCAGAGCACGGTGAGCGTGCGGCGGGTGTCCGCGTTCGTCTTGGTGCGCTGCGCGTCCTTCACGGCGTTGGCGCACGGACCCTCGGCGTCGAAGAGGCACAAGAGGCCCGCGAGGTCGATGCTCTGGCCGGAGGCATTGAAGACGTACTGCGCGCCCTCGGGCGCGATGCCGACGCGGAACGGCTGGGTGGCGCGGTCCAGGTCCACGACGCTGATGGGCAGCCCGCTGTGCAGCGACACCGCGTTGCACGCATCCACCGCCGTGTTGATGCTGCCGAGCGAGCCCTCCCCCGCGGCGCGCACCAGGTACTCGGAGGCGGGCTTGCCCCGCCCCGTGGGCTTGTAGCCGCCGTGGCGGAGCATGTCGCGCACGGCGCCGCGCACGGTGTCGTCGCTGGAGAGCGGCGCGGCCGCGTCCGACTTCAGCAGCGCCACCAGCCACTGCGGCGAGGGCGACGCACCCAGCGACGCCGGGAAGACGGTGGTGAAGCTCAGCGTGTCCAGGGACGGATGCGGGTCGACGGTCAGCACGGCGGGCCACTCTACGCCACCCGGCCGTCCCGTGCTGGGCGTCGGTGCGTGGGGCGAAAGACGCTGCTCATCGAGGACAGCGGCTGCCCGCGGGAGGCCCGTGTCCGCCCCGGCGTGCAGCGCGCCGCGGGAGGCTGCTCGTGGCGTGGGGCATTCGAAGGGCCCCTTGTTGGCGGAACGTCGCGGACTTCACTGTGGAGCGCCCGCCTCCGGGGCACAGTGTCACGAGCGCCGTCGGGCGTGTTCGTGGCGCCAATCCCGGGGCGTCGTGCCGTACGCCTTCTTGAAGGCGCGACCAAAGTGCGTGAGGTCGACGAAGCCCCAGCTGAAGGCGATGTCGGCGATGCCGCGCGCGTCCATGTCGGGGTCCTCGAGCGCCTGGCGGCAGCGAGCCAGTCGTCGTGATAGCACGCAGCGCATGAAGCTCTCGCCTCCTTCCGCGAACAGCCCATGCAGATAGCGCGTGGACATGCGGAAGTGGGCGGCCGCCGTCGCCGGGCTCAGCGAGGGCTCCGCGAGGTGACGCTCGACATAGAGGCGGAGGGCATGTCGCCGGGCCTCTCGCACGCTCGCGGCGTCGGTCTGGAGGGTCCGGCCCTGGGTGTTGAAGGCCAGGGCGAGCAGCTCGAGCAGGTTGTCCGAGACGGAGCCCGCGACGGGCTCGGCGAGCTGGTTCACCGCGAAGGCGCGCAGGTAGGCGGAGACCAGGGCGCCGACGCCCTCCCGGGTGTGGAGCACGCTGCCCACCAGGTCATCCGGACGTGAGAGCCGTGGCCGCAGCGTGGAGTAGGGCGCCACGATGACGATGCGGCGGTAGTCCGCGTCGAACGAGAGCTCTCCCGGGCGGGTCCCATCGAAGAGCTCCACGTCACCGGGGTGGGAGTACCGCTCCTCGTGTCCCTGGCGCAGTCGGCAGACGCCCTCCACCTGCATGCAGAGGTAGTAGCACTCGCGTGGGGCCCGGGCGATCTCCGGCTCCCCCCGATAGACGCTCTGGGCCGAGGAGTGCAGGTACGTCACGCCCAGCGGTCCTGCGTCGTGATGGTCGAGCCGCCCGAAGAAGGGACTGGAGGAGGACTTGTGCTCCGTCCTCAGTCCCAGGAGCACCTTGCTCGCCAATTCCTGCCAGTACTCATGCCGCTGCTGCTCGGAGACCCCGTCCGTCGAGAAGACTGTGCGCAAGTGCCGCCCCCAGATGTCCAGACAGACATCCTCCCTCCCACCTCCGACACTCCCAGCACCCACGGCCGAATCCCCGAGCACCCTCGGCCGAGTCCCCCTCCGGCCCATCCCCTATACCTGCCTCCGACCGACACCGGTGCTCGGTTCCTCTCAAGGAGAGTCTTCATGAAGCAGTTCCTCGCAGCGTTTGTTCTTTCGTTGGCCGTCGCGACCCCCGCCATGGCGCAGCATGATGGGCCGTTCGCCGACACGGACGCGCTGGTGAGCTATTGGTCGGCGCAGGACACCCAGAGCTCGCTGACGCAGATCTACGTCAATGGCAAGCGCGTGTACCAGCGCTCCGGCTTCGGGCCGGCCTTCGTCAAGGAGTACTTCGATTGCCACGACGGCTCCGGCATCAAGTCCTTCTGCAACAACATCTTCGACGGCTACTTGACCGTGGAGGGCACGTACGGGACGTACAGCCCCGGGCTCGCCGTCTACCTCGACGGCGTGCTGTATCGCTCGGGCAGTCCCTTCTCTCGCGTGGACATCAAGACCTGCTACGGCGACGCGAGCTATTACGGCCCGGTGAGCTACTACATCGTCGAGAGTGTCATCGACGGCTTCGGCCCGCCGTATCCGGGCAACGACTGCTTCTGACCCATCGTCCCGAGCCGCGCCCGTCCTGTGCATGAGGGGCGCGGCTGTCGGGCCGCTCAGTCGGGTTCGGACAGTCCGAAGTAGTGGGACAGGTAGTCGCCGAAGCTCTTGTACTTGAGCCAGAACTCGAAGCGGTTGTGGCAGCCGAGGACGGGGTACTCGCCGCGACGGTTCGCCTTGTGGAAGAGCAGCAGGTGCTCCTGGCTCCCCGAGGGTAGGAGCTCCAGGGCGAGCGCGTTCGCCATGGTGGGGTCGGGCAGCAGGTCCACCCAGGCCTGGACCAGCTGCTCCTCCGTGAAGGACTCCGCCGTCGGCGCGTTCATGGTCATGGACCGGGACCAACCGGTGAGGATGTCCCGCAGCGGCCGGACCTCCAGCTCGGGTGGGGTGCCTTTCGCCAGGCGGAACCAGCTCGCATCGAAGGCGAGCCACTCGCGGAGGCTGGGTGGGAGTGGACGCGCGTCCGGGAGGGTGAGCGCGTGGATGGACTGTGCGTCGAGGGGACGCGGGTCCTGGTGCTGGTGGAACCAGCCCTTGCCGCGTCCGCCGTGTTGCACCAGGTGTTCGATGACCTGCTTCGTCGCGCTCAGGTTCATGACGGCCTCGCTCTACTTCGGAACGCACGACGAGGGGAGAGGGTCTCGCGTGAGTTGCTCCTCGCGCGGCGTGAGCGTGGAATTGTGTGCTCACACTCCATTGGCCCGCACAGGGCGAAGCGCGTGAAGCTCGCGTGCTAGGTTCGGCGCCTTCCGAGCTTGAGCGCCCGCGTGTGTGTGTCCGATTCGTGGCGCGGAGGAGCAAATCGATGGCAGACGCGAACCAGCGGACGATGCGGGCGGCGCGCTTCGATACGGCGACGAAGACGCTGACGGTGACGAACGTCCCCGTTCCCCAGCCGGGGCCCGGCGAGGTGCGGGTCCAGGTGAAGGCGTGCGGCATCTGTCTGTCGGACGCGCATCTGCTCGATGGCTCGTTGCAGTCGCCGCTGCCGGTGGTGACGCCGGGGCACGAGTCCTCGGGAGTCATCGACGCGGTGGGCGTGGGGGTGCCGGGCTGGGCGGCGGGGCAGCGCGTGGCCATGGCGGGCGGCAAGCCGTGTGGGCGGTGCGCGAGGTGCTCCAATGGGCAGCCAGCGGAGTGCCTGGACTTCCACATCATGGGCTTCCACTACGACGGTGCGTGGGCGGAGTACGTGGTGGTGCCGTACTTCGTGTTGTCTGCGATTCCGGACCATCTGCCGTTCGAGCAGGCGGCGATTCTCGCGGACGCGGTGGCGACGCCGTACGCGGGGCTGGTGGAGACCGCGCAGCTGCGGCCCGCGCAGTCGGTGGGCCTGTGGGGCATCGGTGGGCTGGGAGTCCACGCGGTGCAGATTGCGCGGATGATGGGGGCGACGCCGATTCTCGCGTTCGACACGAACGAGGCCGCGCGGAAGCGGGCGCTGGAGTTCGGGGCGGACGTGGCGTTGGACCCGCGGGCGCCGGACGTGCGCAAGCAAATCCTCCAGCACACGAACGGCATGGGGCTGGATGTGGCGGTGGACCTGGTGGGCGCGAACGCGGTGCTCGCGCAGGCGTCGATGAGCCTCGGACGGCACGGGCGCGCGGTGATGGTGGGCCTGTCACCGGAGCCCATCCAGCTGGGCGCGGGGGTGAACTTCGGCGTGCGCTCGCAGGCGCTGCTCGGCCACCTGGGCTACGAGAAGAAGCACCTGGACCAGCTGGTGGCGCTGGTGGGCGGCAAGCGCCTGGACGTGTCGCGCTCGGTGACGGCGACGCTGCCGCTCGAGGACGTGGCCAAGGGCGTGGAGCGGCTGGTGAGCAAGGAGGGCAACCCCATCCGGCTCGTCATCACGCCGTGAGCCAGGTCATGTGAGGACCGGGCACGCGAGTGCTCGGGTCCCATCGCGTGTCACGCGGTGCTCACCGCGTGCTGGCGGACGCGGCGAGGAGGCGGGCCACGTCTCCGAGCGTCGTGACTCCGGGGAAGCGCGCCGTGCCGGGCGCGGGGCCCGGCTTCAGCCACGCCGCGATGATGACCCCCAACAGCGCCGACATCCCACCGATGAACAGGGGCAGGGAGCCCAGGCGGTAGCCCGCGGCGGTGCTCACGAGCGCCAGGACGAAGAGCCCGAGGCTCGCCCTGCGAAAGGGCGTGGACGGGATTTCGACGCGAGGGAGCGCCCGGGGTGAAAGCAGTCCCACGACGTCCTGGAACGTCGCCAGCTGTTGCCAGCTCTGGAAGGACAGGGGTGTGGACGGGCGCGCTCTTGCGACGGGGAGCCCCGCGCCCAGCAGCGCGGTCCGCAAGGTGATGAAGGCACCCGCCGTCAGGCAGGACGTCCCCGCGACGCGCAGGGGCTCGAGGACGGGCAGCCGCAGCCGCGGCGCGAGGAACTCACACAGATGTCCCAGCATCGGCGCGCGATGCGGGCGCAGGGCGGCGTCGAGCGCACGCGGTGGAACCTCGACGTACAGCCACGACTGGAGCCAGGCCGCAAGCGGCTTCCATCCGAGCCAGAAGTCCCGGAACCCGGCATCCAGGGCTGCTTCCCAATGGGACAGTGGTGTCTCGAAGTCGAGGGGCGGGTCCTCCTCCACGCTCGCATCCAGCGCGGCGTCGTGCGCGAGCTTCGCGCGCAGCAACGCCAGTACATCCTCCGGGGTCGCGGAGCGTGTCCGCCAACGTCGCGTGTCGCGCATCGACTCCCTCCCAATCAGGCCCGAGGTTAGTGGACCCGGCCCTTCGCCGCGAACCCAGGATGCGAGCCTGCGAATCCGCTCACGGCGGAACGCGGGCCTGAGTCGCATGTAGGTCTCCCTCCCGGCCCAGGGGCGTGCGCCACCCTGGCCGGCCGCCCTCGGGCATGGGAAGCGATTGCCGGAGGTTCGGAACAGTCCTCCTCTGGCGTCCCCCATGGCATAAGGGCGCCGCGCCCACCTTCCGGGCACCCCCTACGCACATGATTCGTCTCGACAACATCAGCAAGCAGCACGGCCAGCAGATTCTCTTCATCGAGGCCTCGGCCGCTCTCCACAAGGGGGAGAAGGTCGGCCTCGTCGGCCCCAACGGCGCCGGCAAGTCCACGCTGTTCCGGATGATCACCGACCAGGAGCACCCCGACGAGGGCCAGGTGGCCGTCGACCGCGGCGTCACCATCGGCTACTTCAGCCAGGACGTCGGTGAGATGTCCGGCCGCAGCGCCGTCTCCGAGGTCATGGATGGCGCCGGCCCCGTGAGCACCGTGTCCGCAGAGCTCAAGCAGCTCGAGGCCGACCTCGCCGACCCCGACAAGGCCGACGAGATGGAGAAGCTCGTCGAGCGCTACGGCCTGGTCCAGGCCCGCTTCGAGGAACTGGGCGGCTACGCCCTCGAGGGCCGCGCGCGCGAGATTCTCGCCGGCCTGGGCTTCAGCGAGGAGATGATGGACGGCGACGTCGGCGCCCTGTCCGGCGGTTGGAAGATGCGCGTGGCGCTCGCCCGCATCCTCCTCATGCGTCCGGACGCGATGCTCCTCGACGAGCCGAGCAACCACCTGGACCTGGAGAGCCTCATCTGGCTCGAGGGCTTCCTCAAGGGCTACGAGGGCGCGCTCCTGATGACCTCGCACGACCGCGAGTTCATGAACCGCATCGTCACCAAGATGGTGGAGATCGACGGCGGCACGCTCACCACCTACTCGGGCAACTACGACTTCTACGAGCAGCAGCGCGCCCAGAACGAGAAGCAGCAGCAGGCCCAGTACGAGCGCCAGCAGGCCATGCTCGCCAAGGAGCTGAAGTTCATCGAGCGCTTCAAGGCCCGCGCCTCCCACGCCGCCCAGGTGCAGAGCCGCGTGAAGAAGCTGGAGAAGATTGAGAAGGTGGAGCCCCCCAAGCGCCGCCAGACGGTGCTCTTCGAGTTCCAGCCCGCCCCTCGCTCCGGTGACGACGTGGTGAGCCTCAAGGCCGTGCACAAGGCCTACGGCTCCAAGCGCATCTACGACGGCATGGACTTCCTCGTGCGCCGCGGCGAGCGCTGGTGCGTCATGGGCGTCAACGGCGCGGGCAAGTCCACGCTGCTCAAGCTGGTGGTGGGCTCGACGACGCCGGACACGGGCTCCGTGTCGGTGGGCGGCAGCGTGAAGCTCGGCTACTTCGCCCAGCACGCCATGGACCTGCTCGACGGTGAGCGCACCGTGTTCCAGTCGCTGGAGGACGCGTTCCCCCGCGCCGGTCAGGGCTCGCTGCGCGCGCTGGCCGGCTGCTTCGGCTTCTCCGGCGACGAGGTGGAGAAGAAGTGCCGCGTGCTCTCCGGTGGAGAGAAGGCACGTCTGGTCATGGCGAAGATGCTCTTCGACCCGCCCAACTTCCTGGTGCTCGACGAGCCCACCAACCACCTGGACATGGCGACGAAGGAGATGCTGATTACGGCGCTCTCCCGCTACGAGGGCACCATGCTCTTCGTCTCGCACGACCGGCACTTCCTCGGCGCGCTGTCCAACCGCGTGCTGGAGCTGACGCCCGACGGCATCCACCAGTACGGCGGCGGCTACACCGAGTACGTCGCGCGCACGGGCCACGAGGCCCCGGGCCTGCGCAGCTGATGCACCCGTGAGACGGCGGGCCGGCTACTCGAACAGCCGGCTCGCCAGTCGCGCCAGCTTGCGCGCCTTGCCCGTGTACGGCGGGAAGAACAGGTGCGCCAGCGACGTGCGCCCCTGCCGCAGCACCGCGCGCTCGTGGCTGAAGGCCTTGAAGCCCGCCTCGCCGTGGTACGCGCCCAGCCCGCTGTGGCCCACGCCCCCGAAGGGCAGGTGCGGGTTCACGTTGTGCAACACCACCGTGTTGACGCACGTGCCGCCCGCGCTCGTCTCCTGGATGAGCCGCTCCACCACCGCGTCGTCCTGGCTGAACACGTAGAGCGCCAGCGGCTTGCCGCCCGCGCGCACGTGTGTCACCACCTCGTCGAGCGACTCGTACCGGAGCACCGGCAACACCGGCCCGAAGATCTCCTCCTCCATCAGCGGCGCGTCCGGCGTCACGTCCGCCACCACCGTCGGCGCGATGAAGCGCGTCTCCGCGTCCACGCCGCCGCCCACCACCACCCGCGCGCCCTGCGCCACCGTGCGGTCCAGCAGCCCGCGCACGCGCGCGAAGGCGCCGTCATCCACCATCCGGCAGAAGTCCGCGCTCGCCCGGCGCGCCTCCTCGGTGCGCCCGTAGAAGCGCTCCACCGCCGCCTTCAGCGCGGCCAGGAACGCCTCCTCCTGGGACGCATGCACCCAGACATGGTCCGGCGCGATGCACGTCTGGCCGCCGTTGAGGAACTTGCCCCACGCCACCCGCTCCGCAGCCGCCTCCAGGTCCGCGGACGTGTCGAGGATGGCCGGTGACTTGCCGCCCAGCTCCAACGTCACGCCCGCCAGGTGCCGCGCCGCCGCCTCCATCACCCGCCGCCCCACCCGGGGCCCTCCGGTGAAGAAGAAGTGGTCGAACGGCAGCCGCAAGAGCGCCTCGCCCACCTCCGTGCCGCCCTCCACCACGTGGACCTCGTCCTCGGGGAACGTGTCGCGCACGAGCTGCGCCAGGAAGCGCGAGGTATTCGGCGTCTTCTCGCTGGGCTTGCAGAGCACGGTGTTGCCCGCCGCCACCGCGTCCACCAGCGGCGCCACCAGCAGGTTGAACGGGTAGTTCCACGGCGCCATCACCAGCACCACGCCGCGCGGCTCGTAGCGCACGTGGCTGGAGGTGCCGGTGAGCACCAGCGGCGTCGTCACCTTGCGCGGCTTCATCCACCCCTTGAGGTGCTTGCGCACGTGCTCCAATTCCATGAGCACGGGCAGCACCTCCGTCGCCTCCACCTCCGCGGCCGGCTTGCGGAAGTCCGCGTGGAGCGCCTGGGCCAGCGCCTCGCGCCGCTCCAGGATGAGGGCCTTGAGCTTCTCCAGGCGGGCGAGCCGCTCACCCGGGCCGCGCTTGCCCACCTCCCAGCGGCGGGCCCGCAGGCGCTCGAACGCCTCCCGCAGGCCCTGGGGCACCAGCTCCTCCTCCTGTTTCACCACGCGCATCCCGGCTCCTCGAGGCTGGCGGCCCTATTCCAACAACCGCGTCGCGCGGGAGGCCCAGTCCTGCGCCTTTCCGCGGTACGGCGGGAAGAACACCGACGCGAGCGACTTCATCCATTGAACCGACACGGCCCGCTCATGGCTGAAGGTCCGGAAGCCGTAGACGCCGTGGTAGTGCCCCAGGCCACTCATGCCCACCCCGCCGAAGGGCAGGTTGGGGTTCGCCACGTGGATGAGGACGTTGTTCACCACCGCGCCGCCGGACGTCGTGTTGCGGAACACGTCCTCGATGGCCCGCTTGTCCTGGCTGAAGATGTAGAGCGCCAGCGGCTTCTCCCCTCGCTGGATGTGCGCGTACACCTCGTCCCGCGAGCGGAACGTCATCACCGGCATCACCGGTCCGAAGATTTCGCCCTCCATGATGGGCATGTCCGGCGTCACGCCCGTCAGCACGGTGGGCGAGATGTAGCGCGAGGGCCCGTCCGCCACCCCGCCCATCTCCACCTTCGCGCCCGCCGCCACGGTGCGGTCCACCAGGTCCTTCACCCGCCGCCACGCCGCCGGCTCCACCAGCCGGGCGAAGTCGGGGCTCGCCTGCCGGGCCTCCTCCGTCTCACCGTAGAAGCGCGTGATGACCGCCTTCACCGCGTCCACGAACTGCTGCTTCTTCGACTCGTGCACGAAGATGTAGTCGGGGGCCACGCACGTCTGGCCGCTGTTGAGGAACTTGCCCCACGTCAGCCGCTCCGCCGCGGCCTGCACGTCCGCCGACGCGTCGATGATGGCGGGCGACTTGCCCCCCAGCTCCAGCGTCACGCTGGACAGGTGCTGCGCCGCGGCCTCCATCACCTTGCGGCCGATGCGCGGGTTGCCCGTGAAGAAGAAGTGGTCGAACGGCAGCCGCAAGAGCGCCTCCGCCGTCTCCGCGCCGCCCTCGAACAGCGCCACCTCGTTCTCGGGGAACACGTCGCGCACCAGCCGCGCCAGGAAGCGCGCGGTGTGCGGCGTCTTCTCGCTGGGCTTGCACAGCACGGCGTTGCCCGCGGCGATGGCGGCGATGAGTGGCGCCATCAGGAGCTGGAAGGGATAGTTCCAGGGCGAGAGCACCAGCACCACGCCGCGCGCCTCGTAGCGCACGTGCGCCGACGAGCCCGCGAGCAGCATGGGCGTGCCCACGCGCGTGGGCTTCATCCACGACGACAGGTGCTTCACCGTGTGGTTCAGCTCCTCCAGCGTGGGGTGGATCTCCGTCAGCTCCACCTCCAGCGCGGGCTTGCGGAAGTCCTGGTGGATGGCCTCGGCCAGCTCGTCGCGGCGGGCGATGATGGCCTCGCGCAGCCGCTTGAGCTTCGCGACGCGCTCGGCCGCGGTGGTGCGCGACAGGGTCCAGCGGTTGGCGCGCAGCGCGTCGAACGCGGCCCGCAGGCGCGCGACGTCGGCCTGGGGTTTGGACTCGGTGGAAACAGGGACGAGCTCCAGCATGGTTGGCTCCTCGATGAAATCAGGTGGGTGCTTCAGCGGGCCTCGAGCCCGCGCAAGAGGGTGGTGAGCGCCGTCGTCAGCTCGGCGGTGAAGTCGATGCGCAGGGGGGCCATGTGCGGCAGGGCGAGCACCTCGCGCGCCACGGGCGCCACGTCCGCCATCTGCCGCAGGCCCGTCACCAGCGCGTGCAGGTGCACGAGCACGCGGGCGCCCTCACCCGGCTGCAGGAAGGACAGCCGCGACTCGAGGAGCGCGCCCGTGCGCGCCATCGCCTCCAACAGCCGCTCCTTGAACCGGCGCGCCTGCTCCACGGAGACGTTCTGCTCCAGCACCGTCTGCAGCATCGCGAGCAGCCGCGTCAGCGACAGCTCCGGCTCCAGCGACTCGGCCACCGCGCGCGCCAGCCACGGCCCCGTCCACGCCCCCTCCACCGTGCCCAGCCTCGCCTCCAGCCGGGCGAACCACGCGAAGAGCAGGTCCTCCAAGAGCGCGAGGAACAAGGCCTCCTTGGTCGGGAAGTAGAGGAACACCGTCCCCTTGGCCAGATGGGCCCGCTCGGCCACGTCCGCCATCTTCACCTCGGAGTACGAGGTCGCCTGATAGAGTGCGAGCGCCTCGTCCAGCAGCACCCGCCTGCGCGCCTCCTTGTCCTCGTCCTTGCGCGCGCGCTTGGGTGCCACCCGCCCCGCCTGCTCCCCGGAATCGCTGACCATGCCCTCAGTGGTAGGTGACCTCCGGTCATTCGTCAAGTGACCAAAGGTCATTGCCGCTGGCCGGCACCTGGAGTGCGGTGGGTGGGTGTGAGACGATGTCCGCCATGCGTCCCATCCAGACGGAGCTGCTGTCCGGAAGCGAGCTGTACCGGGAGGTGGTGCTGGAGAAGCTGCTCCACGCCCGCGAGTCGGTGTGGCTGGCCACGGCGAACGTGAAGGCGATGTACGTGGAGTCGAAGGGGAAGTTCGTGCCGCTGGTGGACGTGCTGGACGGGCTGGCGGCCCGGGGCGTGTCCCTGCGCCTGCTGCACGCGGAGCTGCCGAGCCGCCCGTTCCGCGCGGCGTTCGACGCCCGGGCGCGGCTGGTGAAGGGGGGCTTGAATCTGAAGGTCTGCCCCCGCGTGCACTTCAAGGCAGTGGTGGTGGATGGGGCGTGGACCTATCTGGGTAGCGCGAACCTCACGGGGGCGGGCCTGGGGGCCAAGGGCGACGCGGTGCGTAACTTCGAGCTGGGCTTCGTCACGGAGGACTTCGACGTCATCGACCGGGTGACGGCGCTCTACGAGGCGGTGTGGAGCGGGGCCGAGTGCAGGGGATGCAAGCTGCGGCACGTGTGCCCGGACCCGATAATCCCCGCACCCGAGGGGCGGGAGGAGATGAGAAGCTCCCGCGGCGCTCCTCGGCTCGGCAAGTCCCGTCGGTTGAGGCGCGCCACCTCGGAGTCGTCACGACGATGATGAAGCTCTACTTCGCGCGGAACACCCGGGCCACCCGACCCCGGTGGTTGCTGGAGGAGCTGGGCGTTCCCTACGAGCTGGTGCCGGTGGACGTGCTCCAGCGTGAGCACAAGAGCCCCGAGTACCTGCGCATCCACCCCATGGGCTCCATGCCCGCGCTGGAGGATGACGGGCAGCCCATCTTCGAGTCGGCGGCCATCCTGCTGCACGTCGCGGACAAGTACCTGGAGCAGGGCTTCGCCCCGCCGCTCGGCTCGCCCGAGCGCGCCGAGTACTACCAGTGGATGTTCTTCTGCATGTCCACCATGGAGCCGCCCTTGTCCGCGTACTCCGCGCACAGCCGCTTCCTGCCGGAGGAGCAGCAGGTGGTGGGCGAGGCGGAGCGCGGGCGTCGTCGCTTCACGGACATCGCGCGCATGCTGGAGTCGCGGCTGCAGGGGCGCACGTTCCTGGTGGGCGAGCGCTTCACCGCGGCGGACGTGGTGATGACGTCCATCCTGGAGTGGGGCGGGAGCATGGGGCTGCTGGAGGACTTCCCCGGCTTGCGCGCCTATGTGGAGCGGCACCTGGCGCGTCCCGCGGCGCGGCGAGCCCTGGAGTAGGCGGCCCCGTGCATCAACCCGTCGTACCCAGTCCCTCGCCCTCGGAGCTCGCGGCCCACGTCGGGTTGAAGCGCCGGGGCTTCATCGTCTCGGCGTGCGTGCTGCTGCTGTCGCTCGGCACGCACCCGCTGCTCTTCGGCGGCTTCATCCCGGCGGTCATCGTGGTCCACATCGCGTGGGCGGCGGTGCTCGTGGGCACGGCCGCGGCCATGGGCTCGCGGTGGGTGACGGTGCATCGCGCCAGCGTCGTCACGGGCGTGGCCAGCATGGTGGCGCTGGTGCTGGACATCCACTTCACCGGAGGGCTGTCGAGCACGCTGTACCCGCTGCTCTTCGCGATGCCGCTCATCATCGCCGTCTTCGCGCCGGGGGACGTGGTGACGGTGTGGGCCTCCGTCGTGCTGACGCTGGTGGGCATGCTGGTGGCGTCGTGGCACTCGGACGTCTCCGAGCAGCGGCTCGTCGGGCAGGTGACGCTCTTCTTCTTCCTGGCCTGGGTGGCCGTCTTCAGCTGCAAGCAGTTCCGCCGGATGCGCGACACCGAGCGCGACGCCGTGAACGCGCGGCTGGCGGCGCTGGAGCAGCTGGCGAAGAGCGAGCACCTGCGCGCGGACGCGGTGCGCAGCCAGGCGGAGATGGAGCGGCTGGCTTTGGTGGGGCGCCTGGCCGCGGGCGTGGCGCACGAGGTGAACAACCCGCTGGCGTACGTGAAGTCCAACCTGGGCTACCTGGAGGAGGTGTCGGGCGAGGGCGTGCAGGACCTGGAGGACCTGCGCCGGGTGCTGTGGGAGACGCGGCAGGGCGTGCTGCGCATCGAGCAGATCGTCACGGACCTGCGCCGCTTCTCGCGCGACTCGGCGGATGCGGAGGAGACGGGCAGCGTGGCGGAGGCGCTCGACGAGGCGGAGCGGCTCGCGTCGGTGCGGCTGCGCGGCCTGGGGCAGGTGGTGCGCGAGGTGGAGCCGCACCTGATGCGCGTGCGGTTGGGCCAGCGTCAGCTGGTGCAGGTGGTGCTGAACCTGCTGCTCAACGCGGCGGACGCGCTGGAGGGGGTGCGGCCCGCGCGCGCCGCGCGCATCGTCCTCCGGGCCACGCGGGTGGAGGGCGGAGTGCGCCTGGAGGTGGAGGACAACGGGCCGGGTGTCCCGGAGGCCGTCCTTCCGCACCTGTTCGAGCCGTTCTTCACCACCAAGGCCCCGGGCAAGGGCACCGGCCTGGGCCTGGCGCTGTGTCGCGAGTACCTGGCCCGCGTCGGCGGCACGCTGACCGTGGCCAACTGCCCCGATGGCGGCGCGTGCTTCACGCTGCACCTGCCCGCCCACGCCGAGAAGAAGCCCTTGTCCTGAGGACGCGGGCGGCTACGACTTCGCGGGCTCGGTGCCGGTGGGCGCGATGGGCTCCTCGGGGGCCTTGTCCGGCTCAGACTCCGTCGAGGACTTGCCCAGCTGCCGCTCGCGCCACGCGCTGGGGGACTCACCCACGAGCTTGCGGAACAGGCTGCTGAAGTGCTGCAGCGACGCGCAGCCCACCTCCACCGCGACGGCGGTGAGCTTCATGTCCGTTTCCAGGAGCAGCCCCTGGGCCATGCGCACCTGCACGGCGTTGAGCTCCGCCTGGAAGGACGTGCCGGCCTCCTTGAGGCGGCGCTGGAGCGTGCGCTCGGACATGCCCATCTCCCGGGCCACGTCCGACAGGTTGATGTCCGGCAGCTTGCCCTTCATCGCCTGGTGCAGCTCGCGCAACAGCGGCGACTGGCCGGTGGCCTCGGCCACCAGGTCATTCAGCTTGGAGAGCAGCGGCGCGGCGCGCGCCTCGGGCTGTCCCAGCCACGCCAGCGCGGCGGCCGGCTCGGTGAAGACCTTGCTGGGGTACGCGCCCGTCAGAAGCGTGTAGAAGCCGCCCACCACCGCGCCCGCCACGCCCTCGGGCCGCACCAGCGCCTGGCGCTGCACCGACGTGCCGAAGGACTTCTCGCGCGCCTGCATGTACTTCACGAGCACCGCGAAGGCCGCGGGGTCCGCCGCCTCCAGCCGGCGCGCGTCCACCAGCGAGGCATGGGGCGCCGCGGGGGCCAATTCCACGTCGAGCACGTGCACCAGCCTGCGCACGTGCGCCTCCGCGGGGCGTCCCCACAGGATGAAGCCGCACAGGTCCGCCGAGGCGTACCAGTGCAGGAACCCTTCCCCGACTAGGTAACGGCCGTGGGGGTCCCGGAAGTAATCGTCGACGCCGTCTGCCGATCGCACGGCTCGGCAGAATAGCGCTTCGCCACCTGGAGCACCCAGCGGGGATTGATGGGCGACAGTCCCGTCACCAGCTCCGGCCTCACCAGGGCCACGCCCTCCAGCTCCCGGGTGGTGGCCGGCAGGTCCCTCCAGGGCACCTGGGGCTTCACGTGGTGGGCCTGGTGGTAACCCGCATTGAAAAAGAACAGGTTGTACAGACGGGACGTGGACGTGGTGCCCAACGCACCGCGCTGCGTGGAGTCGGTCTCGAAGTGGGCGGCCAGGTTGAGCCAGTGGATGCAGAACTGGCCCACCAGCAGCACGCCGAACCACGCCAGGCCCAGGGCGGGCCGCCAGATGATGACTGCCAGCAGGGCCCCATCCACGATGAGGAAGTCCAGCGCCAGCTCCAGGCGCTGGTTGCGCTTCCTGGCCCAGCGCCAGACGTTGGCCACGGCCTCGAAGGGCCAGAACCAGGGCGTCAGCGCCGAGCGCAGGCAATAACGCACCACGCCTTCGCCGGGCTTGCGCTGGCCCCAGTCACCCGGGCCGTCGTTGTACCGGTGATGGTTGAAGTGGTGGATGTAGTAGCCGCGATAGGGAAACCCACACGCCATGCCCAGCGTCCGGGACACCAGCCAGTGCGGCACGCGCGGCTTCGCGATGCTCACGTGCATGTGGTTGTGCAGGACGGCGTAGTTCCAGAACATCACCGCCCAGCCCACGGCGCACATGCCCACGCGGCCCCAGGCGCCCAGGTGGTCCCAGCTCCAGAGGAAGGAGGGCAACCAGGCCCACCACAGCGCGTGCACCGCGAGCTGCGGCAGGTCGAGAGCGGGGGCGGGGAGGGGGCGAGTCATGG
>NZ_SRLW01000167.1:0-21475 GCF_006518215.1 Myxococcus sp. AB025B | reverse complement strand
CTCCTGGTGCCCGCCGTGGTGTTCGCCGTCGCGAGCACGCTGGTCGCCCTGGCCGCGCTGTACGTGCAGGGCCTGCTGCCGGCCGCCGTCCCGTCCGCGTCGGAGCCCTTCCACTATCAAGGCTACGAGAAGGTGCTCCGGCACGTGCGCGCGGATGGGGATGTGGACTTCTCCTCCATCGGTCGCGAGCGCGCGGAGCTGGACCGGTTCGTCGAGTCGCTGGCGTCGTTCTCGCCGCACAACCGTCCGGACGTCTTCCCGACGTCGGAGGACGCGCTGGCCTTCTGGCTCAATGCCTACCACGCGCTGGTGCTCCAGCAGGTGGTGGATGGGTATCCCTATCTGGAGAGCGTGCACGGGCCGCTGCTCGGGCGCTTCTATTGGGGACGCTCGTGGCCGGTGGGCGGGCGGCGCATGACGCTGTGGTCGCTGCACCACCGCATCCTCGCCCGGGAGTACGCCGACCCGCGCATCCACCTGGCGCTGTTCCAGGCCACGCGCGGCGGGCCTCGCATGGCCAGCACCCACTTCCAGCCCGAGTTCCTCGACGCGCAGCTCAACGAGGCCAGCCGCCGGTTCGTGGGCGACAAGCGCCACGTGCGCCTGGACCGGGACACGGTGCACCTGGCGAAGCTGTTCGAGACCTGGCGCGAGGACTTCCTCGCCGCGCTGCCCGAGGGACGCCGGGGCAACGTGCTCCAGTTCGTCTGGGCGTTCCTGCCGGACACCTGCGAGGAGCGTCCCGGCTGCGACACGCGAGCGGACCTGGACCACGCCTGCGGGCCGAAGCTGGACCGCTGCCACATCGTGTACGAGCCGGAGGACCCCGCGCTCCCGGATGCGGCGGCGCGCGAGGTCCGCTCGGAGCGCTGACGCCTACGCGGGCAGCCGCTCGCGTCTGCCGGGTGGCGGCGTGTGGTCCTCGTCCTCCCGCTCCCGGGCGCGGGGCCGCTGCACGGGGCCGCCGTCCTTGCGCCCCCGCAGCCACTTCTCCAGGCCGACGGCGGGCAGCACCACCGCGCCCACCAGCACGGACAGGCCGATGGCCTCCAGCGACAGGGGCGCCGTTCCGAAGATGCTCCGCATGAAGGGCACGTACATGAAGGCGAGCTGCAGCAGCACCAGCGCGCCGATGCCCATGAACACCGTGGGGTTGCTGAACAGGCCCACCTTGCGCACCGAGCCGGTGAGCGTGCGGCACATCACCATGTAGAAAATCTGGAAGCTGATGACGGTGTTCACCGCCATCGTCTGCGCCTCGGCCAGCGCCCGCGCGTGCCCCACCGCCGGCAGCTCGCGCGAGTACTCCCAGAGGAACAGGCCGATGCCCCCCGCCGCCATGAGCAGCGCGACCAGCCCCGTGCGCATCACCACGAAGTGGCTGAGCACCGGCGCATCCGGACGGCGCGGCCTGCGGCGCATCACGTCCGACTCGCGCGCCTCGAACGCCAGCGGCAGCGCGAGCGACACCGTGGCCACCAGGTTGATCCACAGCAACTGCGTGGGCAGCATCGCCATCAGCGGCACCGCCTTCCCGCCGATGTCCTGGATGGGGAAGAACGCCACGCCGCACAGCAGGATGAGCGCCAGCCCCAGGTTGGTGGGCAGCACGAAGGCCAGCGACTTGATGAGGTTGTCGTAGACGCGCCGCCCCTCCTCCACCGCCGCCGCGATGGAGGCGAAGTTGTCATCGGTGAGGACGATGTCCGCCGCCTCCTTGGACACCGCCGTGCCGGTGATGCCCATCGCCACGCCGATGTTGGCCTGCTTGAGCGCGGGCGCGTCGTTCACCCCGTCGCCCGTCATCGCCACCACGTGCCTTCGACCCTGGAGCGCGCGCACCAGGCGCAGCTTGTGCTCCGGCGCCACGCGCGCGAACACGTTCGTGCTCTCGGCCACGTGCGCCAGCTGCGCGTCGTCCAGCGCCCCCAGCTTCGCGCCCGCGACGCCCGGCATCCCCGCCTCTTGAAGACCCAGCTTCGCGCCGATGGCCTCCGCCGTCGCCAGGTGGTCGCCCGTGATCATCTTCACGACGATGCCCGCCTCATGACAGGCACGCACCGCCTCGATGGCCTCCTCGCGCGGAGGGTCCATCATCCCCTGCAGGCCCAGGAGCTCCAGCCCGCCCTCGACGTCCTCGAGCGCTAGGGCGTCCTTCGCCTCGGGCACCTGCCGCGACGCCACCGCGAGCACGCGCATGCCCCGCCGCGCCAGCCGCTCCACTTCCTCCAGCACCGCCTCACGTGACGCCGCGCCGTCCAGCTCGCAGCGCGCCAGGACCACCTCGGGCGCGCCCTTGAGGAGCACCACGCGGCCCGCGCGGCCGTCGTCGTGCAGCGTGGCCATGAACTGGTTCTCCGACTCGAACGGGATGGCGTCCACGCGGGTGAAGCGCGAGCGGGACTCCTCCACGCGCAGGCCCGCCTTCTCCGCCGCCACCACCAGCGCGCCCTCCGTCGGGTCGCCCGTCATCCGCCAGTCGCCGTCACCGCCCTCCAGCGCCGCGTCGTTGCACAGCGCGCCCGCGAGCAGCAGCTCCTTCGCGTCGTCGGGCAGGAGCGACTCGCTGAGCGCCGGCCCGTCGCGGCGCAGCTCGCCCCGGGGGGCGTACCCCACGCCGGTGATGGTGTAGCGCCCCGTCGGGGTCCACAGGGCCTGCACCGTCATCTCGTTGCGCGTGAGCGTGCCCGTCTTGTCCGAGCAGATGACGGTGGTGCTGCCCAGCGTCTCCACCGCGGGCAGCTTGCGGATGACCGCGCGCCGGGCCGCCATGCGCTGCACGCCGATGGCCAGGGCGATGGTGACGATGGCGGGCAGTCCCTCCGGAATCGCCGCCACCGCCAGGGTGATGGCCACCACCACCGCCTCGCTCATGTCATACCCGCGCCACAGCCCCACCCCGAGCAGCAGCACCGACACGACGAGGATGGCCACGGTGATGACCTTGGCGATGCTCGCCAGCGCCTTCGTCAGCGGCGTCTGCAAGTCCGTGGCTTCGCTCAACATCTCCGAGATGCGCCCCAGCTGGGTGGCGCCCCCCGTCGCGATGACCACCGCCTGCCCCACGCCCGAGGTCACCAGCGTGCCGCCGAAGACGACGCTCGTCCTGTCCCCCAGCTCCGCGTCCTCCGCTACCACCGAGGGCTGCTTCGACGCCGGCACGGACTCGCCCGTGAGCGCGGCCTCCTCCACCTGGAGGTTCCTGGAGCCCACCAGCCGCATGTCCGCGGGCACCTTGTCCCCGGCGGCAATCTCCACCACGTCCCCGGGCACCAGCTCCGCGGCGGGCACCGCGCGCTTGTGGCCCGCGCGCACCACCGTCGCGTTCTGCGGCACCATCCGGCTGAGCGCCTCGATGGCCTTGCCCGCGCGGAACTCCTGCACGAAGCCGATGAGCGTGTTGAGCACCACCACGGCGGCCACCACCAGCCCGTCCGTCACCTTGCCCATCACCACCGCCAGCACCGCCGACACGATGAGCACCCAGATGAACGGACTGTTCACCTGTCGCCACAACAGCTTCAGCGGCCCCTCGCCCTTCTGTCGCTCCAGGACGTTGGGCCCGTGACGGGAGAGCCGCTCGCGCGCCTGCTCGTCCGTCAGCCCTGACGGTCCACTCTCCAGTCGCTCGAAGGCCCGCTCGACCGGCAGGGCATGCCAGGGCACCGCTCCCGAAGCGGGCTCACGTGCGTCCTCGACGCCGGACGCGGCGGGTGGCGGCTCGCGCATTCGACTCCCCCAGTCAGCAACCAGCTCTCTTCCCTCAAGCTATGTCCGCCCCAGGCCCGCGCCCCACGCCCGCCCTCGCAGGAGGCAGGCGACGCGTCGCGGCCGTGACAAAGCCGTTGCCTGGCTCGCGATTTCCAAGTAATCAATAATTAAAGGAATCACGAGCTTCTCGACTTCGTCCTGATGAACTCCAAAAAGTCCGGTGTGGTCCTGTTGGGGGTGGTGCTGGTGGCCTCGGTCGTCGCGCTGCTGACCCGAGGCCTGTCTCCCTCCTCGAATGAATCCGCCCCCGCCGCGAGCGTCGCGAGGCCGCCCACCTCCAGCGGCGTCATGGTGGGCACGCCCTCGGGGGTGCCGCCGGCCTCGGAGCCGACGCCCGCGGTGGAGCAGCTGCCGATGCCCGGGTGCTGGGATGGCCTGAGGGCGCTGGACAAGGAGACGTCGCTGGACGCGCTGCGCGCGGCGCTGGGGGTGGCGGTGGGGCACCGCGACAACCTGCTGGCGACCTACCTCCAGGAGCGCCTGACGGAGCTGGTGGGGCAGGACGCGGGGCGCGCGCTGCAGGTCATCGAGTGGGCGAAGCAGGCCAGCCCCCCGGAGCTGGGGCTCTACCTGGAGGCCGTGAAGGCGGCGCCGGCCGTGCACGACGCGAAGGTGTCGGCGGCGCTCCTGGGGATGGGCGAGGACAAGAGCCTGCCGACCCAGAACCGCTCGGCGGCGCTGGACGCCCTGGAGACGCAGCGGCGGCTGTCGCCCGGGGACCTGGCGCGGCTCAAGGCGGTGGCCCTGGACGAGACGGCGGACTCCACCGCGTGGGTGGCCACGCGCACGATGGGCCGGGTGATGAAGGAGGACTTCGAGCGCACGGGCACCCATGCCCCGTACTGGAAGGAGCTGCTCTCCATCGCCGGCACGTCGGACGACATGGCGGTGCGGCTGCTCGCGCTGGAGATGCCGTCGTACTCCGACCCGCTCATCGGCCCGGAGTCCTTCGACGAGTTGGAGCACATCCTCACCACGGACCGCGAGCGCGACGTGCGGGAGATGGCCGCCTTCCGGCTGGGCGTCACGCGCGAGCCCGAGCAGGCGCTGAAAATCTACGAGGCTGCGTTCGACAAGGAGCACGACGTCTGCGTGCGCTGGGCCATCTTCCGCTTCGCCGTGCGCGCCGCGGGAGAGGGGGCGCTGCCGCTGCTAGCGAGGCTCGCCGCGAAGGACCCGCGCTTCCAGCGCGACTACACCGAGTTCCAGCAGCTGTACGCCTCCGGCACCGTGGACTTCGCCCGCATCTGGCTGGGCAAGGGCGAGCACCACGCGTGCCTCGTCGAGGAAGGAGCGCCGCACTGATGCATGCCCTCATGAACAGGCGATGGGGGCGCGGGCTCCTGGTGTCGTTCCTCCTGGGTGCGTGGCCCGCGAGCGCGGCCGCGCCGCTCTTGACGCCCGAGACGTGCTCGGTGGAGACGATGCTGCGCGACGTGCGCGCGGCGATGAAGGACGGCTCGCCCGCGCTGAAGCACTACGTGAAGGCGCGGCTGCGCGAGGCGGCGCTGGCCATGCCCGCCGGGGAGCTGCAGGCCGCGCTGGAGCGAGAGCACCAGCCCGAGGTGCTGGAGGCCCTGGGCGCGGCGCTGGCCACGAAGGCGAGCCACGCGGAGTCGCCCGGCCTGGTGCAGCCGCTGCTGGCCCGGGCCGCCGGAGACGCGGACCCGGCGGCGCGCGCGGCGGCGGTGCGGGCCCTCAGGGCCACTCCCTCCGTGGAGTTCATGGCGAAGAACGGCGGCGTGGTGACGTACGAGCAGCTGGTGCGCGACAGCTCCCCGGAGGTGCGCCAGGCGGTGGCCGACAACCTGCTGGCGGAGAGCGCGCAGGTGTACTCGGGCCATGACCGCACGGTGTCGGAGACGACGGTGGCGGTGGCGTCGGCGGCCGAGGACCCCGCGGTGGCGGCGAGGCTCCTGGGCGAGGTGTCCATGGAGGCCGTGGGCCACGAGACGGTGGAGCGCGTCACCCGGCACCTGAAGGCCGAGTCCCCGGAGCTGCGCGCGGCGGCGGCGACGGCGCTGGGAGGCTCTCCGGGAGCGGAGGCGGCGGGGGCGCGGCGCGCGCTGGTGGAGGCCTTCCGCGGGGACCCGAATCCGGCGGTGCGCAAGGCGGCGCTCGAGGGCATCGCCCGGCTGGGGCAGACCTCCGCGCGGCCCCTGCTGGAGTCGCTGCGCGGCGTGGACCCGCGCCTGGACCCTGAAATCGACGCGTGGCTGTCCGCGCTGAAGCTCAACCTCCAGGAGTGGCACCTGCTGCTGCGCGAGAAGCAGCGGCTGAGGAGGTGACCCCTGCATCACCGGGCAGTGCCGCAGCGAAACAACCAGAGGAGGCAGTTCCATGAAGGCAATGAAGTGGATGTTGGCCACGGTGGCCTTGGCCGTGACGGGGTGGTCCACGAGCGCGTCGTCGGCGACGGCCGTCGGTCCCATCTGTGACACGGCCGCGCGCGTGGGCTCCACGACGTACTACTCGTGCTCGGGCAGCAGCCACAACGCGCTCGACATGAGCAACGGCACGTGCAGCGTGTGGAACCACCGCGGGATGATCAACGTCAGCCGCTACTACGCCTACTACGGCGGCTGTGCGAACAACTGCAGCGGCGGCACCAGCTGCAACGGCGGCGCGGGCAACTACTACGTCGTCACCGGCGGCAGCGGCTGGGACTTCCGCCAGCTCCACCTGAACTCCAACGTGTCCTCCGGCTCCAAGACGTGCGACCGCTGCGCGTTGGGCCTGGTGGGCTCCACGGGCAACTCCACCGGCGCGCACGTGCACGCGGACAACCGCCAGTACGGCACCCGCAAGACGGCCTGGTACACCAGCGTCGGCACCACGTGCGGCTCCAGTGCGTATTGCAGCAATCGCGTGGGTACGCCCACGCTGTAGTCGCAGTCCCCAAACCCGCGCCCCGCTCCGGTTACCCTATGGCCGAGGCGGGGCGTCCTTGTTTCACGCGTCGGAGCGCCGCGGGGCCTCGGCGGCGGCCCGGCGCAGGATTTCCCCCGTCGCCGCGTCCGCGGGGAAGAAGGACTCAATCGCCAGCTCCGCCAGGGTGATGTCCACCGGCGTGCCGAACACCGTCGTCGTGCCGATGAAGGACAGCACGCCCCGGGGCGTCATGATGCGCAGCGGCACCACCACGCCCGCGTAGTCCGGCTCGGCAGCGTGGCTCGGCACCGGCCCCATCCCCCGCAGCTCGTCGAGCAGCGCCGCCAGCGTCGCGTCCGCGGTGGTCGACACCTGCCGCTGCAGCCTGGCCAGCACGTGCGCGCGCCACTGCTCCAGGTTGAGGATGCGCCGGCCCAGGCCGTCCGGGTGCAGGCTCAGCCGCAGCACGTTGATGGGAGGCTGGAGCAGTTCGCCGGGGATGCCCTCCAGGAGCACGCCCACCGCGCGGTTGGCGGTGACGAGGTGCCAGTGCCGGTCCACCGCGAGCGCCGGGTACGGCTCGTGTCCGGAGAGCACCAGCTCCACCGCCTCGCGCGCCGCTGTCATGCGCGGCCCGTCCAGCTCGTTCTCCGAGTAGACGGGCGCGAAGCCCGCCGCCACGAGCAGCGTGTTGCGCTCGCGCAGCGGCACGTCCAGTTCCTCGGCCAGGTGCAGCAGCATGTCCCGGCTCGGCGTGGAGCGCCCCGTCTCCAGGAAGCTCACGTGACGGGCGGACACCTCCGCGCGGCACGCCAGGTCCAACTGACTCAGGCTGCGGCGCTGACGCCACTCGCGCAGCAACTCTCCCACCGGACGGCTCGGCATCATCATGCCCCTGACCCTAGGAACAACGGGGAAGCCTGCCCATTACCTCCCGCGTAATCGACCCGCGCACCGCCCACGCGCAATGTGTGTCCCCAGACGGCGGCGGGACTTCCCCGGCGCCGCATTCCAAGGACACAGCCATGAGCGCCATTCCCGCGTCGCGTACCTTCCTGGGCCACATCCTGCTCGCCGACGGCCTCATCAGCGGCGCCACCGGGGCCCTGATGTTCTTCGCCGCCCAGCCCCTGAGCGAGCTCTTGGGCCTGCCCTTCACGCTGCTGCGCTCGGCGGGCTTCAGCCTGCTGCCCTTCGCCGCGCTGCTCGTGTTCCTGGCCAACCGGCCCCTCGTCCCCCGGGGCCTCGTGTGGGCCATCATCGGCGCCAACGTGCTGTGGACGGTGGACAGCCTGGCGCTGCTCGCCACGGGCTGGGTGCAGCCCACCGTCTGGGGCGTGGCCTTCACCGTGGTGCAGGCCGTGGCCGTGGCCGCCTTCAGCGGCCTGGAGCTGATGGCCCTCAAGCAGGCCCGCATGGTGCCCGCCTGAGCGTGCGTCGAGCGCGGCGCGAGGCGCGCCTCAGAGCGCCTTGCGCACCGCCTCCAGCGCGGCGTCGTAGTCCGGCTCGTGCATCATCTCCGGGACGATTTCGCGGAACACCACCCGGCCCTCGCGGTCCACCACGAAGGTGCTGCGCGCCAGGAGGCCCAGCTCCTTCATGTACAGGCCGTACTTCCGCGCGAAGTCCCTATCTTTGTAGTCCGACAGCACCGCCACGTTCTGGATGCCCTCGGCCGCGCTGAAGCGGTTGAGGGCGAAGGGCAAATCCAGGCTCAGGTACCAGACCTTCACGTCCGGCCCCATTTGCGTCGCCTGCTGGTTGAACATGCGCAGCTGGATGGCGCAGACCTTGGTGTCCACGCTCGGCGCCACGCTCAACACCACCACCTGCCCCTTCAGCTCCGACAGGCGGTGGGACTCGTAGAAGCCCTTGTACACGGTGAAGTCGGGCGCGAGGTCGCCCACCTGCACCTGCCCGTCGCCCTCCAGCGTCACCGGCTTGCCGCGGTAGGTAACCTGGTCCTTGAACTCGGCCATCACTGCACTCCTCTCACGTCACGCGGCCAGCAGTGCCGCACCAATGAGGCCGCTGTCGTCGCCGAGCTCCGCGTCGGCGATGAGCAACCCCTCGCGGGACGTCTGGGACGCCCACGCCCTCACACCATCCAACACCCGGCGCCGCATCCCAGGGCAGTGGTTCAACACCCCACCCCCGAGGATGAGCCTGGCCGGGTTCAACACCGTCACCTGGTTGGCCACCGCCAGCGCCAGGAAACGCGCGGCCCGCTCATACACCTCCCGAGCGGCCTCGTCGCCTGCTTCCGCCGCCTCTTCCAGCGACACGGGCGTCAGCCGGGAGGCGTCGTTCTCCACGAGCTTCGCCAGCACCGGAGCGCGGCCCGCGACGAGCAGCTCCTTCGACTGGGCGATGAGGTTGTGGCCGCCGGTGTATGCCTCCAGGCAGCCCAGCTCGCCGCAGCCGCAGCGCCGCCCGTCGGGGACGACCTTGATGTGGCCCAGCTCGGCCGCCACGCCGCCCGCGCCCTCCAGGAGGCGCCCGCCGGCGATGATGGCGCTGCCCACGCCCGAGCCGACGAACACCACCAGCAGGTCCTGCGCGCCACGGCCCGCGCCCGCGTGCAGCTCACCCCACGCGGCGGCGGACAGGTCGTTCACCACCTTCACCGGCTGCTTCAGCCGGTCCGTGAGCATCTTGCCCAGGGGCACGTTGCGCCAGCCCAGGTTGGGGGCCACCGACAGCACCCCGGAGTCCTTGTGGATCTGCGCGGCCGCGCCCACGCCGCAGGCGTCCACCGGCACCCCCGCGGACCGCACCGCCTCGGAGGCGGCCTGGGCGATGGTCTCCACCACCCCGGACGGGCTGCGCTCGGCGAGCGCCACCTTGGTCGACGCGAGCAGCTTCCCCGCCTCGTCCACCACGGCGGCTCGAGCGAACGTCCCCCCCAGGTCGATTCCCAGCGTCGGCATGGCGGTGTTCCCCTCTAGCCTTTCACGCGCTGGACCAGCTCGGTCACCAGCGCCTCGACTTCCTGCTGCCGCGCGTCGTCCTTGAACCGGCCCTCCGGCGTGAAGGCCTCCGCGGCCCGCGCCAGGTGCACCTGCGTGGGCAGCACCAGCGCGCCCACCGACGACATCACCTGCCGCAGGTGCGGCTGCATGCGCGCGGTGCCGAAGTTGCCGGGGCTGGCGCCCATGATGGCCGTCCACTTGCCCTGGAACAGCCGGCCGGGCGCACGCGACGCCCAGTCGATGGCGTTCTTCAGGCCGCCCGGGATGGACGAGTTGTACTCGGGGCTCGAGATGAGGAGGCCCTGGGCCTTCGCCACCCGCTCGCGCAGGGCGACGACGCTCGGGGGCAGGCCCTGGGCCTCCACGTCGCCGTCGTAGAGCGGCACGCCCACCGTCTTGAGGTCCACCACGTCCACGTCGGCGCCGAGGGCGCGGGCCTTCTCGACGGCCAGCGCCAGGAGCTTCTGGTTGAAGCCGCCGGTGCGCAGGCTGCCCGCGATGGCCAGGATTCGAGGCGCGCTCACCCTCCCACCTCACGCTGCACCTGGGCCACGGTGCCCTCGATGAGGGCCTGGATCTCCTTGAGGCGCTCGGGCGTGTTGGCCTCGAAGCGCAGCACCAGGATGGGCTGGGTGTTGGAGGCGCGGATGAGGCCCCAGCCGTCGGGGAACGTCACGCGCACGCCGTCCACGTCGATGATGTCGTGGCCCGCCGCGCGCAGCGTCTCCGTGGCGCGCTTGACCATCTCGAACTTCTTCTCCTCCTTCGTGTCGAAGCGCAGCTCGGGACTGGCGTACGTCTTCGGCACGTCCGCGAGCAGCTCCGACATCTTCTGCTTCTCGTGGGTGAGGATTTCGAGCAGGCGCGCGGACGAGTACACCGCGTCGTCGAAGCCGAAGTAGCGGTTCTTGAAGAAGATGTGGCCGCTCATCTCGCCGGCCAGCTCCGCGTGCTCCTCCTTCATCTTCGCCTTGATGAGCGAGTGGCCCGCCTTCCACATCACGGGCTTGCCGCCGCGCCTGGCGATGTCGTCGTACAGCGTGTAGCTGCACTTGACCTCGCCGACGATGGCCGCGCCCGGGCTGTCCTTGAGGACGTAGCGGCTGAAGAGGACCATGAGCTGGTCGCCCCAGAGGATGTTGCCCTGGTCGTCGATGACGCCGATGCGGTCGCTGTCGCCGTCGTAGGCGATGCCCACCTCGGCCTTCTCGCGCTTCACCGCGGCGATGAGGTCCTGGAGGTTCTCCACCACCGTGGGGTCCGGGTGGTGGTTGGGGAACGTCGCGTCCATCTCGCAGAACAGGGGCACCACGTCGAAGCCCATGGACTCGAACAGGGGGACGGCGATGGCGCCGCCGGTGCCGTTGCCCGCGTCGATGACGATCTTCATCCCCTTGCGGCCCACCTTCACCGTCTGCCGGACGAAGTGGTTGTAGGGGGTGATGATGTCGTACGGCGTCACGGTGCCGGGCGTCTTCGAGACCTCGAAGTCCCGCGCCTCGATGAGGCGGCGCAGCGCCTGGATCTCGTGGCTGTGGAAGGTCGTCTTGCCCGCGCCAATCTTGAAGCCGTTGTACTCGGGCGGGTTGTGGCTGCCGGTAATCATGGCCAGGCCATCCACCGGCAGGGTGTTGGCGGCGAAGTAGGTCAGCGGCGTGGGCACCACGCCCACGTCGAAGACGTTGAGGCCCGTGGACGTCAGGCCGGCACAGAGCGAGTCGCGGAAGCGGGTGGAGGACTCGCGGCAGTCGCGGCCCACGGCGATGAAGCGGCCGCCGTTGCGGCGGATGGTGGTGCCCAGGCCCTTGCCCAGCAGCTCCACCACTTCGGCCGTGAGGTCCTTGTCCACCAGACCCCGGATGTCGTACTCGCGGAAGATATGCGCGTTCATGAAGGTGTCCCCGCCCTCCTCCTGGAACCGGAGGGCATGACAGAGGGCGGCGGACTCTACACGAGCGCAACGGTTCCCGGCACCCGACAGGGGGCCTGCGCGGGCTGCTGAACGATGCTCCCTCGGCGCCCCTGTGAATCCCTGGGGTGCCAATCAACCCCCACACCCGCCCGGCTGTGGGGCGACCGGGGCTCCGGGCTCCCTCTGTCGAGGGTGGGGCGTGTGCTCCGGTCGGACCGGCCTCCTGGGGCGAATGCCCTCCAGGCGAGCCCTCATGGGTCGGAGAAGTTCGGGTGGACCCCGCCTCGACGGCGCGGCCGCCGAGCGCGTGCCAGCGGCCTCTCCCAGGCATCGAGCGCTGCCTCGGTGAGGCCCGAGTGCGTGCTCACCCTATCGCCAGGGTCACGAGGACGGCCTCGGTAGAGGCCGGACCTGAGTCCACGGCGCTCACGCTCCGCTGGGGGCGCCCCTCCGGAACACGCGCGCCTTCAGTACGCGGTGACCTCCGCACCCTCGCTCCGCTGGGAGCGCCCCTCCGGAACACGCGCGCCTTCAGTGCGCGGTGACTTCCACACCCGCGCTCCGCTGGGAGCGCCCCTCCGGAACACGCACGCCTTCAGTGCGCGGTGACCTCCGCACCCACGCTCCGCTGGGAGCGCTCCTCCGGAACACGCGCGCCTTCAGTGCGCGGTGACCTCCACGCCGGCGCTCTCGATGGAGAGCGGCACCTCAGGGCGCGGCTGCCCGCGCAGGACCTGGTAGTGGCGCAGCCAGGAGGCGTTGAGCGGATCCAACGCCAGCGCCTCCGCGTAGCGCTCCAGGGCCGCGTCGTGCTGCCCCCGGACCTCCAGCGAGTGGCCCTGCGTGAAGAGCGCCCGGGCCCGCGACTCCGCCAGCGGACGCGCCGCGAGGAAGGCACCGCGCATCACCTCCGCCTGCTCATCCGCGAGCCCCGCGTCGAGGCAGCGGGCGACCCCCGCGAGGTTCCCCCGCGTGGCGTCGTAACCGGCGCGTGACACCGCGTCGCCCAGCATGCGGCCCGCCGCCTCCACCCGGCGCAGCAGCGCCTCCAGCGCCTGACGCTGTCCCAACGGCAGGGTGCGCTGACGGAAGAGGTTCAGCCTGCGCAGCGCCGAGGTCGCGCGACGGCGCACCGCCTCGAAGTCTTCGTGCGGCAGCGCGCCGAGCAGCGCGTACGGGTCCTTCTCCACCACCGCCGCGCGCGACAGCACCCGGGCCAGCTCCGCGTCCGGCACCGGCTCCGCCTCCAGCGCGCGCGGCCCCGAGCCCAGCCCCAGCGCGTGCGCCAGGAGCTCCCGCGCCGCCTCGCCCGCGAACTGCACGTGCAGCCCCGACTCACCGTTCCACGCCCGCGCCTCCTCGCGCGTGACATGGCGGACCACGTCGCAGTCGCACGCCACCTTGCGGCCCTTGAACGTCAGCTCCACCGGGAGCTGCGAGGCGAGCGGAGGCAGCACCCCCGCCCACGTGGCGAAGAAGCCGTCCACCGTCACATCCCCCAGGCGCACCGGCACCAGCTCCGCGTCCGTGGCCAGCCCCAGCCGCACGAGCAGGCCCCGGGGCGACTCCATCTTCGGCGGCGTCAGCTCGGCCGTCGGCACCTGCTCGTACGCGACCTCGCGCAGCGCGCGGTGCAGCGGCGTGGCGTCGTCCTCCGGGAGGATGTGGCCGAAGATGGAGATGCTCCCGCGCGACGTGCGCGTGCGCTGCGGGGGCGCGGGCCGCACCCGACCGATGCCCTGGCTGTCGAGCAGCGCCTCGCGGAAGGAGACGGCGTCCGGGAACCGCTCCCCGGGGCCCTGGGACAGCGCGCGCAGCAGCACGTCCGAGAGCGCGCGCGGCACGCGAGGGTTGAGCTCATTCGGCGCCGCGGGCGACAGCGCCCCCACGCGCCCGAAGCCGAAGGGCAGCCGGCCCGTGGCCAGCAGGTAGCCCACCACGCCCAGCACGTAGATGTCCGTGCGCCCGTCCACCGAGTCCTGCGCCCACTGCTCCGGCGCGAGGAACGCGGGCGAGCCCACCACCATGCCGCACGCGCGCTCCTCGCGGGACAGGCTGGCGGTGAGCACCTCGCGCGAGCCGAAGCCCAGCACCTTCACCCGCCGCTCCCCGCGCGAATCCCACGTCAGCACCAGGCTGTCCGCGCTCAGTCCCCCGTGCACGCGGCCCTGCGCGTGGGCGACCTCCAGCGCGCACAGCGCCTGGGCCAACACCAGCACCACCTCCGCCGGAGCCAGCGGCATGGGCAGCTTCGAGAAGGGCTCACCCTCCGCGTGCTCCATCAACAGGCACGGCAGCCCCGCGGGGCCGATGCGCGCGTCCAGCACCCGCGCGACATGGCGGTGCTTGAGCGAGCGCAGCGCGCGGCCCTCCATGAGGAAGCGCGAGCGCACCACCGGCTGGGCCGCCAGGTGCGGGTGCAGCACCTTCACCGCGAAGCGGTGCCCCGTGGGCGTGTGCTCCGCCAGGTACACCGTGCCCAACGCCCCCGAGCCCAACGCCGCGCCCAGCACCAGCGGGCCATGCCGCTGCCCCTCCAGGGACGGCGCCCGAGGACACCCCGACCCCACCGGATGCTCCACCGCGCAGTGATTGCAAGCCATGTTCGAGCTCCGCCCCGTCCGCCCCGGGATGGGGCGGGCGGCGACGGCCCTGCAACCGGCGTGCACCCCCCCACTTCGTCAGCGACTGGACACGACAACCTCCCGCCGGGACGAGAAAGCGGAGAACCCCGTTACCCACGGAGCGGAAGTTCTTTCAGCCCCGGGGTCGGAAGTTTCTCCAGCGCACACTGGGCGCCTGCACCTACAGGTACTTCTGCAGCTTGCGGGCCTTGAGGGCCTCGACCACCTTGCGCACGTCCTGGCTCTTCTCGCGGGGCACCACCAGCACCGCGTCGCCGGAGTCCACCACCACCACGTCGGTGAGGCCCACGACGGACAGCGGGCGCTTGTCGGCGAGCACGATGCAGCCCTTGCAGTCCACCACGACGGCCAGGTCGCCGGAGATGACGTTGCCGTGCGCGTCCGCGGGGCGCACCTCGGGGATGGCCGCGAAGGAGCCCACGTCCGACCAGCCGAAGTCACCCGGCAGCACCGCGATGTTGCTGGCCTTCTCCATCACGCCGTAGTCGATGGAGATGGACGGCAGCTTGGGGAACACCTTCTTGAGCACCGCGCCGAAGGTGCGCTTGCCGGCGGCCTCACGCAGCGCCTTCAGGCCCTTCTTCATCTCCGGCATGTGCTGCTCGAAGGCGGCCAGGATGACGTCCGCGCGGAAGACGAAGATGCCGCCGTTCCACAGGTACTCACCGGAGGACACGTACGCCTGCGCCGTCTGGGTGTCGGGCTTCTCCTTGAACGCCTTCACCGCGCGGCCGCCGCCCTCCAGCGCGTCGCCCACCTGGATGTAGCCGTAGCCCGTCTCCGGACGGTTCGGCTGGATGCCCAGGGTGACGATGTGGCCCCCTTCGGCGATGCGCGCGGCCTGCTCCAGCACGCGCTTGAAGCCGGGCACGTCGGCCACGTGGTGGTCGGAGGGCAGCACCACCATGACGCCCTTCGGGTCGCGGGCGGCCACCTGCACCGCGGCGAGCGCGATGGCGGGCGCGGTGTTGCGGGCCACGGGCTCCACCAGGAGGTTGGGCTTGGGCAGGCCCTTCACCAGCTTCGCGGCGGCCTTCGCGTGCAAGGGGCCACACACGATGAAGGTGTTCTTCACCGTGGCCAGGCCCTTGAGGCGCTGGGCGGTGTCGGTGATGAGCGGCAGCTTCGAGGCGAGCGGCAGGAACTGCTTGGGGCGAGCCTGCCGGGACAGCGGCCAGAAACGCGTGCCGGAGCCACCGGCCATGATGACGGGGTAGAGGGCCATGCGGGGTACGACTCCTGCGAGTGCCGGCTCGGAGCCAGCGAGAAGCGCCAGGGTCTTCCCCCTGGCGTGACTGGCGGCGCACCATACCGTTTCGGCCTTTCCGGGAAAGAGGGCAGCCGTGACGAAGCCAGCCCCTCGCCAGCCGTTGCGACTCCCACCTGCCCGCCCACCCCGCCCGGCCGGACGCCCTCCGGACGGCGAAGCGGCCGGAAGTGGCGGGAGTTTTGACCCGCCCCCGAAAAGCCAGTCTCATGCCGCGCTGTTGGACTTCCTCAAGGCCAGATCCACCGGGCTGACGCTCCTCTTCACCATCGCGCTGACGTTGGGGCTTTCGCTCGCCCCGATTCCGGAGGCGTGGCGTCCCCTGCCCTCGCTCCAGCGCGGTCCGCTCCAGGAGAAGCTGGTGGCGCTGACCGTCCCGGCGAGGTTTTTGGGGGGCCAGCCCGTGCCCGCGCCGGAGACGGAGGTGGCCGCGGGCCAGCCGACGAAGCCCACCGCGCCCCCCGAGGACGAGGCGGGCGAGGACGCGGGCACCGACGTCGCCGCGCTCCCCCCCGACCAGCCCGTGGTGCCCACCGTGCCGGGCATCGGCCTGGAGGAGCTGAGCGCGCCTTCCCTGGCCCGCGCCGTGGAGCTGGAGGCGCTGCGCGAGAAGATGAGCGCCCAGCACGTGGACATCGAGCTCAACTGCCGCAAGGCGCGCTCGGATGGCACGTGCGAGGAGGACGGGCTCGCCCCGTTCCACAAGGCGCTGGGCGAATTGCGCGCGGACACCCGACGCACGCCCGTGCGCGTGGTGCACCTGGGCGACTCGCTGGTGGCGTCCGACTACATCACCGACGTGGTGCGCGACAGGCTCCAGGAGCGCTTCGGCTCGGGCGGCAAGGGCTTCCTCTTCATCACCCGCCCCGCGAGCGCGGGCCGGTGGACGCGCTCCGGACGGGGCTCGGACGGGTGGACCATCGAGCGGCTGGTGGACACCAAGTGGCCCCGAGACAGGGTGGGCTGGACGGGTGTGGCCTTCACCGCGGCGGGCGGCTCGCAGAACACGAAGTACGACGCGGAAGGAGCCAGGGTCGCGGAGCTGTTCTTCCTGGCCCAGCCCTCCAGCGGCTCCGTGCAGCTGTCGGTGGACGGCCGCCCGCTGCAGCGCATCCAGACGCGCGGCTTCTCCAAGACGAAGTCGGAGGCGGCCTTCGCGCGGGTGAACCTGCCCGAGGGCGCCAGGACGCTGACGCTCACCACGTCCGGCCGGGTGGAGCTGCACGGCGTGACGCTGGAGACGGGCACGCCGGGCGTCATCTACGACACGGTGGGCCTGCTGGGCGGCATGGCGGAGGTGTACCTGCGCGCCCAGCCCGCGGCCTTCCGCGCGCAGCTGCGTCAGCGCAAGCCGTCCATGGTGGTGCTGATGGTGGGCGGCAACGAGGCGTTCTTCTACTCGCGCGAGCGCACCACCTTGGAGGAAGTGCGCGCGCAGATGAAGGAGCTGGTCTCCCGCGTGCGCACCAACGTGCCGGACGCGGCGTGCCTGGTGATGTCCCCCATCGACGCGGGCGTGCGGACCATGGGCGGCGAGCCGGTGCCGCGCCGTGGCTCCAAGGAGGTCTCCGACATCTTCCGCGAGGAGGCGCGCCTGGGCGGCTGCGCGTTCTGGGACGCGTACAACGCCATGGGTGGCGAGGGCGCGGCGCTGCGGTGGCTGGAGGCGGGGCTGATGCTGGAGGACCTGGTGCACCCGCGCGCCAAGGGCTCCGACCTCTTGGGCCACCTCTTCGACCTCGCGCTCCAGCGCAGCTTCGCCAAGGCGCACACCGCGCTGGTGCCGGTGGCGGACACGCCGGGGCTGCAGGACGCGGACGTCGCGCTGGCGCGGACCTTCGACAAGCTGCGCCGCCGCGAGTCCGGTGAAGCGCTGCGCGTGGGCATCGCCCAGCTGGGCGCATCGCATACCGCGTCGCACTACTTCACGGACGCGGTGCGCGACGTGCTCTCCAAGCGCTTCGGCGACGCGGGCCGGGGCTTCATCGCCGCGGGCAAGTCCTCGCCGCGCCTGGACAAGGCGCGCGTGGCGCGCGAGCTGACGGGGGAGTGGAAGGTGGAGGACGCGCTGGACTCGGCGCCGGGCGGTGTGTGGGGCCTGACGGGCATCCGCGCCGTGGGCGCGCCGGGCTCGAAGCTGCGCATCCAGTTCTGCAAGGGCTGCCCGGAGGAGAAGTCGCGCACGGGCCGGTTGGACCTGTACGCGCTCGACGTGCCGGACGTGGCGTCGCCGGACATCCGCGTGGACGGCGAGGACCTCCCCCCGGACGCGCCTCCGCCCGAACCGCTCACCGCGCCCACCGTGCGCATCCGCTCGTTCCCCGTCACCGGCACCTCGCACGAGGTGGAGGTCGCGGCGGCGCCGAACAGCCAGGTCACCGTGCTGGGCGCGGCGCTGGAGTACGACACGCCGGGCGTGGTGCTGGACGCGCTGGGGCTGCCGGGCTCCACGTCCTTCACCCTGCGGGACATGGACGCGGCGGCGGTGGACGCGCAGCTCGCCTCGCGGCGGCCCGACCTGCTCGTGTTCTGGTACGGCACCAACGAGGCGAACCTCGTCGGCCTGGACGCGCAGGGGTTGTCGGGCGACTACACGGCGCTCATCTCGCGGCTGCGCAAGGCCACGGGCAACGCGGAGTGCCTGGTGCTGGGCCCCACGGACCGGCTGGCGAAGGACGCGAGCGGGCATTGGACGGAGGCGCCCTCGCTGGCGACGGTGCTGGGCACGCTGCCTCGCGTCGCGCGGGACGCGGGGTGCGCGTACTGGTCTGCTCGCGCGGCCATGGGCGGTGAGCGGGCCATGCTGCGCTGGCAGCGCTCGCGGCCGGTGTACGGGCACGCGGACGGCGTGCACCTGACGCCCGAGGGCTACGAGCGGCTGGCGGCGAGCTTCGCCCGGGACTTCCTGTCGGCCTACGAGGCGCGCAAGAAGGGCGAGCCCACCGCGCGCATGGAGGGGAACTGACGTGCTGTCGCACAGCCTCCAGTACCTCGTGTTCGTCATCGCGGTGTTCGCGCTCTACTGGGCGGTGCACCGTCACTACTGGCCGCGCATGCTGGTGCTGCTGGGCGCCAGCGTCTTCTTCTACACGGCCTTCACGCCCTTCCCGCTGCTCATCTTCCTGGCGGGCGTCACGGTGGACCATGTGCTCGTCAAGGGCCTGGGCCGCTCGCGGTCGCCCGGCGTGCGCAAGCTGCTCGTCACGCTGTCGGTGGTGTCGAACCTGGGGCTGCTCGCGGGCTTCAAGTACCTGGAGCTCTTGCGCCAGACGGCGCTCTCGCTGATTCCCGCCTCGTGGGGCCTGCACGTCCGCGAGACGCCGTTCGATTTGATTCTGCCGCTGGGCCTGTCGTTCTACGTCTTCCAGGCCATCAGCTACACGGTGGACGTGTACCGGGGGAAGGCCAGCTCCGAGCACTCGTTCCTCGAGCACCTGCTCTACCTGCTGTTCTTCCCGCGCGTGGTGAGCGGTCCCATCATCCGCGCGTCGGAGCTGCTCGAGCGCTTCCGCGACGTACCCACGCTGACGCCCGAGGACGGCGGCCGGGCGATGTTCCGGATTGCGGTGGGCCTGGTGAAGAAGCTGGTCATCGCGGACGTGCTGGGCAGCGGAATCGTGGACCCGGTGTTCGCCGCGCCGGAGAAGTACGCATCGGCCGAGTGCATCGTCGCGGCGGTGGCCTACACCTTCGAGCTCTACTACGACTTCTCGGGCTACTCGGACATCGCGCTGGGCGTGGCGGCGCTGTTCGGCTTCAAGTTCCCGGAGAACTTCAACCGGCCGTACCTGGCGAAGAACGTGGGCGAGTTCTGGAACCGGTGGCACATGAGCCTGTCCACGTGGCTGCGGGACTACCTGTACCGGCCGCTGGGCGGCAACCGCGTGTCCAAGCCGCGCGTGCTCTTCAACCTGATGACGGTGATGGTGCTGGGCGGCCTGTGGCACGGGGCGGACTGGCGCTTCGCCGTGTGGGGCGCGGTGCACGGCGTGGCGCTGGGGCTGACGCGCTGCTGGGAGTGGTCGGTGGGCAAGCCGGAGAACCCGGGCATCCCCCGCGTCGCGGCGGGCATGCTGGCCACCTTCACGCTGGTGGTGCTCACGCGCGTGGTGTTCCGCGCGCACTCCATGACGGACGCGGGGGAGTTCTACGCGCGGATGATGGCGGGCGTGCCGGGCATCGCCAACGTCAGCCCGCTGGTGTGGGGCATGCTGGCCGCGGCGGTGTTCTTCCACGCGGTGCCGATGAAGCTCTACACGGTGGCCTCGGAGGCGTTCGTCCGGATGCCGGTGCCCGTGCGCGCGATGGCGCTCGTGGTGCTCGGCCTGGGCATCCGCCACCTGGCGTCCGTGGAGGCGCGGCCGTACGTCTACCTGCAGTTCTAGCCGCGCGCGCCGAGGAACGACTCGAAGTCCGGCACCTGCGACAGCTGCGTGAGGAAGTCGCGGAGGATGCGCGCGGTGGCGCCCCAGATGACGTGGGACTCATACGTGTAGAAGTACAGGTCCCTCTCCGCGCCGAAGACCTCCTTGCGCTCCACGCGCAGGATGGCCGGGTCCAGGAGCCGTGACAGCGGCACCTCGAGGATGAAGGCGACCTCCTCCGGGCTCGGCGTGTAGCGGCCGTCGCCCGGAATCACGCCCACGAAGGGCCGCACGCGGTACTGCGAGATGGTGGGCACCTCGTCCAGCATGCCCAGCACGCGCACGCCGCGCCGGTCGATGCCCAGCTCCTCTTCCGTCTCGCGCAGCGCGGTGTGCAGCGGCGTCAGGTCCTCCGCGTCGCGGCCTCCGCCGGGGTAGCTGTACTGGTTGGCGTGGGTGCGCAGCGTGGCCGGGCGGCGGGTGAACACCATGTGGGGCACGCCGTCGCGCTCGAACAGCGGCACCAGCACGGAGGCCTCGCGCAGCACCAGCCCCGGCAGGTCCACGCCGCGCGCGGGGCGCGTGGACAACCGCGCCTCCACCGCCTGGAACAACGACTCCACGCTCACGACGCCTCGCCTCCGCGACTCAGTCGGTGATCTGCTTCTCGAGCTGCTGCTTGCCCGGCTCGGGCGGCACGTCCACGTTCTCCACGCCCGACAGCGGCTTGAGCACGTTCATCTGGAGCAGCACCAGCAGCAGCACGCCCAGCGCCACGCGGTACACCACGAACACCAGCGTGGTGCGCGAGCGCAGGTAGTTCAACAACCACGCGATGGCCGCCATGCCCGAGGCGAACGCCACCAGCGTGCCCACCCAGAGCGACACGGCGCTGGGCCGCTCGGTGGCTTCCAGCAGGTGCTTGAGCTCGAAGATGCCCGCCAGCGTGGTGGCGGGGATGGACAAGAGGAACGAGTAGCGCGCGGCGTCCTCGCGCTTGAGGCCGAGCGACAGGCCGCCCGTCAGCGTGGTGCCCGAGCGCGACGAGCCCGGGATGAGCGCCAGCGCCTGCCACAGGCCGATGAGGATGCCGTCCTTCCACGTCATGTCCGCCAGCGTCCGCTGGTGGGAGGCGCGCTTCTCCACCACGAAGAGGATGATGGCCAGGATGATGAGGCTGCCGGAGATGACGTAGAGCGAGCGGAACTGCGTCTCGATGGCCTTCTTGAAGGCGAGGCCACACAGGCCGATGGGCAGCGTGCCCACCAGGACGAACCACGCCAGGCGCGACTCGACGGTGCCGAAGGGCTCGCGCTTCGCCAGGCCCTTGAAGAAGGCGGTGACGAGGGAGACGATGTCCTTGCGGAAGTAGATGAGCACGGCGGCCACCGTGCCCAGTTGGATGACGGCCGAGTACGCGGCCCCCGGGTCCTTCCAGCCGAACAGCTCCGGCGCGATGCGCAGGTGGGCGGTGGAGCTGATGGGCAGGAACTCCGTGAGACCCTGGACCAGTCCCAGGACGATGGCTTCTATCAGGCTCATAGGCGCGGTCCCGGGATGTATGCCCGGACTCCGCCGCCAGCAAGGGCGTTCCTGTGCGTGTGTGACTCGCAGAGCATGCGGCGCTCCCGACCCCCTCCCGGTCCAGGTAGGCTCCCCTCCCGAGACATGCC
>NZ_SRLW01000166.1:0-21544 GCF_006518215.1 Myxococcus sp. AB025B | reverse complement strand
GCCTTCCCCTCGCCCCAGTCCGAGGTGCCCGTCCCCGAGCAGCCCGACAAGCGCCGCGTCATCCAGAGCGAGTTCACCCTCGAGGAAATCCACGGCGACTTCCGCCCCGAGGACATCGAGGCCGCCCTAAAGGCGGTGACTCCGCTCGTGCAGCAATGTTTCCAGGATGCCGCACAGCGAAACCGGGGCCCACAAGCCGTGAAGCTGCGCTTCAACCTGGAGTCCCGCGGCGAGGGCGAGGGGCGGATGGACAAGGGCGAAGTGCTGGCGAGCACCATCCCGGACCCGATGGTGCAGGCGTGCGTGGTGGACTCGCTGCTGGACATCGGGTTCAAGACCCCGTCCCGGGGAGGCCGGGCGACGGTGGTGTACCCCTTCGAGTTCCGCGTACCGTTGGAGTAAGGTCGCAAGGCCCCCAACCCCACCTCAATGCCCGTCTCCGTCGAACAGCTCGGCCCCCAGGACGCGGACGCCCTGCGGGCGTTGCTCTCGAAGGACCCGGTCCACAACCTCTACCTCTTGGGGTTGCTGGAGGAGTTCGGCATCGCCGCGCGGGGCCGCATCCCCTTCGCCTTCTACGGCCGCTTCGACAACAAGCTGCTGACGGCCGCCGTCTTCGTGGGCGGAGAAGGCGGCCTGGTGGTGCCCAGCGCCAGCGACGCGAGCGCCACGAGCGTCATCGCGGACGCGCTGGCCTCGTCGCTGAGCCTGAAGGCCGCGGTGGGCGACAAGTCCTCGGTGGACGCGCTGCTGCGCAGCCTGTCCCCCGGCAAGCCCCGCCTGTCGCGCACGCAGCGGCTGTTCAGCGTGTCCGCGGATGACCTGGGCCCCTTCACCAACCCGCTCTTGCGGCTCGCGCGCGACGAGGACCTGCCCCGCCTGTTGCCGCTGGCACAGGGCTACGTGCGCGAGGCCATGGAGCGAGACCCGCTCTCCGAGGACCCCCGGGGCTACGAGGCCCGCGTCGTCCAGCGCGTGCGCCAGAAGCGCACCTACGTGCTGGAGGAGAACGACGCGTTGGTGCTCAAGGTGGACATCGGCAGTCGCTCCCAGTACGGCGCGGAGCTGGAGGGCCTCTACACCCTGCCCTCCGAGCGCCAGAAGGGCCACGCCACGCTGTGCCTGGGACAGATTTCCCGGCACCTGTTGTCCTCGCTGCCCCGGCTGACGATGCGCATCGACGAGCGCGACGAGAGCACCGCGCGCATCGCCCGGAAGGTCGGCTACCTGGCCGGCCGCACGTGGCGGCTGGTGTTGGTGGAGTAGCTCGCCCGGGCCGGGGGCGATGCCGTACAGTCCGCGCCCTCCATGAGCAGCCGTCCCACGCCTTCCCGTCGCCCCCTCTCCGGAGAGGGCCCCGTCATCCTCCACTCGGCCACGGACCCGCGCTGGCTCCCGCTGGCGCTCGCGAACTTCGACGCCGTGCTGGTGGACCACGCCCACTGCGAGAAGAAGGCCGCCGCCAACGCGCTGTCGCTCCTGCAGGCCTACCCGGACCTGCCCGGGCTGCCCGCGCAGATGGCCCGCCTGGCGCGCGAGGAGAGCGCGCACCTGGCCCGCGTGCTCGACCTCATGGAGGCCCGGGGGCTGACGCTCACCAAGGACTCCGGAGACCCGTACGCCCAAGGCCTGCAGAAGCTGGTGCGCACCCCGGCCGCCGAGCGGCGCACCGACAGGCTCCTGGTCGCCGCCATCATCGAGGCGCGCTCCTGTGAGCGGCTGTCCCTGCTCGCCGAGGGGCTGACGGACCCGGCGCTCGCGCGCTTCTACGGGGAGCTGGCCCAGTCCGAGGACGGCCACCAGTCGCTGTTCTTCCGGCTGGCCGTCACCGCGTCCGGAGGCGATGACACGCCCGTGCGCGAGCGGATGGAGTGGATGCTCGGCCACGAGGCGCGGGTGCTCGAGGACATCGGCGTGCGCGCGGCCATCCACTGAGGCTTCCGCCTCAGAAGGGCCACACCCACGGCACCGCCACCGCCAGCACCACCACGAGCAGCCCGGTGAGCGGCGTGCCCAGCCGGAAGAAGTCCGTGAAGCGGTAGTGCCCGGGGCCGTAGACCATCACGCAGCTGGGCTCCAGCGGCGTGATGAACGAGCAACTGGCCGCCAGCGTCACGCCGATGGCGAAGGGGCGCACGTCCACGCCCAGCTGCGCCGCCGCGTTCACCGCCACCGGCAGCACCACCAGCGCCGCGGCCTGGTTGGACATGGGCGCGGACAGGACGATGGTGAGCAGCATCAGCGCCACCAGCACCGTGCGCGGCCCGCCGAAATCCCCCAGCTCCGCCACCCGCTGGCCCAGGAACTTCCCCGCCCCGCTCACCTCCATGGCCAGCCCCAGCGCCATCATGGAGCCGATGAGCAGCACCACCCGCCAGTCCACCCGGAACGCCTTGCGCGCGTCCATGCAGCCGGTGGCGATCATCGCCAGCATGCCGGTGAGCCCCGCCACCGACAGCGGCAGGATGTCCAGCGAGCCCGCCGCGAGCGCGCACAGGAACAGCACCACCGCGAGCAGCGCCTTGCCGTAGCGGGGCGGCTGGTACTCGTGGCCGCTCAACACCGTCAGGCTCAGCCCGTCCGCCAGCTCCGCCGCCTTCTCGCGGGGCCCGCGCAAGAGCAGCACGTCCCCCACCGCCAGGGGCAGGAGCGACAGACGCCGCTCGCCGAAGGTGCGGCCCAACAGCTGGAGCTTGGTGACGCGCTGGAGGCTCGGGTGGCGGTGCAGGGCCAGCGCCACCAGGCCGTAGCGCTCCACGAAGAGCGCCTCCTTCAGGCCGCGGCCCACCAGCGGGCTGCCCGGCGGTACCGCGGCCTCCACCAGCGCAGTGTCCTCGTCGAGCTGCGCCTCGTCCGCGTGCCGCAGGTCCGGACGGATTTCGATGCCCTGCAGGTCCTTCACCCGGAGGATGTCCTCGCGCGAGCCCTCGACCAGCAGCCGCTCGTCCCCGCTCAGCACCTGCGTGGGCGTGGCCGACGTGGCCTTCCCGTCGCGCAACAGCCCGATGACGCGCAGGCCCAGCCCTTCCGTGATTTCGGCCAGCGGCTTGCCCAGGTAGCGCGAGCCCGCGGGCAGCACCGCCTCCGTCAGGTAGTCGCGCAGCGTCCACTCGTCCGCGCTCCCCTTGCCCACCCGCGAGGGCAGCAGGAGCGGCCCGAGCACCACCACGACGAGGATGCCGATGACCGCCACCGGCAGCCCCACCGGCGCCAGCTCCGCCACGCCGATGGGCTTCATCCCCATGCGCTCGAGCGCCGCGGACATCACCAGGTTGGTGGACGTGCCGTAGAGGAACACCATGCCGCCCAGCATCGACGCGTACGCCAGCGGCAGCAGCACCTTGCTCTTGGGCACCTTGGCCCGGTTCGCCGCGCCGATGGCCACCGGCAGGAAGGCCGCCGTCGTCACCGTGTTGGAGATGACGGACGAGAACACCGCCACCACCACCATCATCGCCATGACGAAGGTCTGGTGGCCGAAGCGCGCGAAGAAGGCCAGCCGCTGCCCGACCAGCTGCACCACCCCCGTCGACGCCAGCCCCTGCGTCATCGCCAGCAGCGTGAAGATGAAGATGACGGTGTCGTTGCTGAAGCCCTCGAAGGCCTGCCGGGGCGTCAGCACCCCCGTCAGCGCCAACAGGCACACCACCACCAGCGAGCTGACCTCGATGGGGATGCTATCGATGGTGAACAGAACCAGCGCGATGAGAACGACGGCCAGGACGATGGCGATGGTCATGGAAAACCGGTGGGGACCGCCAACTTGTGCCCTGTCCGACGGGGCGGCGAGCCCCTGCCGCACCGTGTCGTCAACTACTAGATGACCGAGCGCTGATAAGAGGAATTAGGAGATTGTGCCTGGTGGAGCGGGGCATCGTCGGACGCCAGTTGCTTTTAAGCGTCCCTTCCAGAAGTTTTGTCGTCTCTCCCGCTGGTAGGGGCCGTGCCCTATTCCACCAGGACGGGGAGCCCCTATCTTGAGAGAACACAAGGAAACTTCCATGGCTTCGACGCAAGTGGCGGCGGAGGGCTCCAAGGCCCCCACGAACAACCCCACGCTGCTGGCCTGGGTGGCCGAGATGGCCAAGATGACCCAGCCGGACAGCATTGTCTGGTGCGATGGCTCCGAGTCCGAGAAGAAGCGGATGACGGAGCAGGCGGTGAGTGAGGGCATCCTCATCCCGCTGAACCAGCAGAAGCGGCCCGGCTGCTACCTGCACCGCTCCAACCCGAACGACGTGGCGCGCGTGGAGCACCTCACGTTCATCTGCACGCCGAACAAGGCGGAGGCGGGCCCCACCAACAACTGGATGGAGCCGGACGAGGCGTACCACAAGCTGGGCCAGCTCTTCGCCGGCAGCATGAAGGGCCGCACCATGTACGTGGTGCCCTACGCCATGGGCCCCATCGGCAGCCCCTTCACCAAGATTGGCGTGGAGCTGACCGACAGCATCTACGTGGTGCTGAACATGCGCATCATGGCGCGCATGGGTCAGCAGGCGCTGGACATGCTGGGCGACAGCGACGACTTCAACCGGGGCCTGCACAGCACGGGCGACGTCAACCCGGACCGCCGCTACATCTGCCACTTCCCGCACGACAACACCATCTGGAGCTTCGGCTCGGGATATGGCGGCAACGTGCTGCTGGGGAAGAAATGCCTCGCGCTGCGCATCGGCAGCTTCCTGGGCCGCGAGGAGGGGTGGCTGGCCGAGCACATGCTCATCCTCGGCGTGACGAGCCCCAAGGGCGAGACGACCTACGTCGCCGCCGCCTTCCCGTCCGCGTGCGGCAAGACGAACTTCGCGATGATGATTCCGCCCGCCGAGTACAAGGGCTGGAAGATCGAAACGGTGGGCGACGACATCGCCTGGATGCGCCCGGGCCCGGACGGCCGGCTGTACGCCATCAACCCGGAGGCCGGCTACTTCGGCGTCGTCCCGGGCACCAACAACAAGACCAACCCCAACGCCATGGAGACCATCTCCAAGGACACGCTGTTCACCAACGTGGCGCTGACGCCCGACGGTGACGTGTGGTGGGAGGGCAAGGACGGCGAGGTCCCCGAGGAGCTCATCGACTGGCAGGGCCGGCCCTGGAAGAAGGGCAGCACGGAGAAGGCGGCGCACCCGAACAGCCGCTTCACCGCGCCCATGTCCAACAACCCGGTGCTCAGCCCCAAGGCGAATGATCCGATGGGCGTGCCCATCTCCGCGATCATCTTCGGCGGCCGTCGCTCCAACACCGTCCCCCTGGTCCTCCAGGCCTTCAACTGGACCCACGGCGTGTTCCTGGGCGCCACCATGGGCAGCGAGACGACGGCGGCGGCCACGGGCAAGGTCGGCGTCGTGCGCCGCGACCCCATGGCCATGCTGCCCTTCTGCGGCTACCACATGGGCGACTACCTCCAGCACTGGCTGGACATGCAGAAGACCATTCCGCAGCTGCCCAAGATCTTCCAGGTGAACTGGTTCCGTCAGGACAAGGACGGCAAGTTCCTGTGGCCGGGCTTCGGCGAGAACATGCGCGTGCTGGAGTGGGTGGTGAACCGCGTGCACGGCCGCGTCCCGACCAAGGAGACGCTGCTGGGCTGGGTGCCCCGTCAGGACGAGGGCCTCAACCTCAAGGGCCTGGACATGTCGGCGGACGCCGTCGCCGAGGCCACCTCCATCAAGGAGGACGAGTGGAAGACCGAGCTCAAGAGCCAGGAGGTGTTCTTCGAGCAGCTGGGCACCAAGGCGCCGGAGGCGCTCATGCTCCAGCGCAAGCTCTTGATTTCGCGCCTGGAGCACTGAGGCGCCCGTCGGCTGTAGCGCCTTGAAGCACCCGTCGGGGTCGCTCCCTCTCCCAGTCTGGGGGTGGAAGCGGCCCCGACCTCGTTTCACGAGGTGTGAGGTCACCCTCTTCGCCCCGGGGCCGAAGGCGCGCTAGTCTCGTGCTCATCATGAGACTGGTCTTCGTATTGTCGGCGGCCCTCGCGCTGTCGCCCCCGGTGGCGTTCGCCCAGCGCGCCAAGAATCCAGCGGCCCTCATCAAGGAAGGCGAGCGGCTGTATCAAGCCGGCAAGTACCAGGAGGCAGCGGACGCGCTGAAGAAGGCCCACGAGGCCCAGCCCAACCCGCGGCTCATCTTCAACATCGCCGTGGCGCTGGAGAACGCCGGGGATTTGCGCGAGGCGCTCTCCTGGTACCAGCAATACGTGGGCAACACCGAGGGCACGGACCCGGCGCTGCTCAAGCGCAGCGCGCGCAGCATCGACAAGCTGCGGCTCTTGCTCGACAAGGAGAACCAGGCCCAGGCCACCGCGGAGGCCGAGCGGCTGAAGCTGCAGGGCGAGGCGGAGGCTGCGAAGAAGCGCGCGGAGGAGGAGCAGCTCGCCGCGCAGCGCGCCGAGGAGGAGAACCTGCGCCAGCGCCAGGCGGAGCTGGACCGGGCCATCAAGTCCTACCAGCGCCAGAAGATCGCCGCCTACGCGGTGGGCGGCGTGGCGGTGCTGGGCGTGGGCGCGGGCGTGCTGTTCGGCCTGCAGGCGCGCGACGAGCGCGAGAAGTTCGACGCGGCGCGCACCGAGGACACCAAGCAGACCTTCGCGGACAACACGAAGACCAAGGCGCTGCTCGCGGACATCGGCTTCGGCGTGGGCCTGGCCGGCGCCATCACCGCCATCATCCTGTATCCGAAAGACGGCCCCCCGGCGGAAGGCGAGGTCCGGATGACCCTGGCGCCTCGTGGCACCGGCGCGGGTCTGGAGGTCAGCTTCTGATGAAGACCCTGCGACTCATGTCGTGCTGCGCGGCGCTCCTGGCCGGCTGCAGCTTCACCACCGCGGGCGGGCTCGACGAGTGCGAGACCAGCGCGGACTGCGACACCAACCAGGTCTGCTCCGCGGGCGGCTTCTGCCTGCCCCAGCCGGGGGGCTGCGGCGAAATCGTGGGCCCCACCACGGGCAACCCCATCATCCTGGGCGCGGCGCTGCCCCTGACGACGTCCACCGGAGAGGACGTGTCGGAGCGGCAGGCGCTCAACGCGCTCAAGCTGGCGATGGAGGAGATCAACCAGCGCGAGGGCGTGGGCGGCCGGCGGTTCAACCTGCTCATCTGCGACACGCGCTCGGAGCCCGCCCGGGCCCGCGAGCAGGCCGAGTGGCTGGTGACGGAGCGCGGCGTGCCCGCCATCTTCTCCTCGGGCAGCGCGCAGACCATCGCCATCAGCACCATCACCATTCCGCGCAACGTGCTCTTGATGACGCACACGGCGACCAGCCCCGACATCGCCACGCTGAGCGACAAGACGGCGGCGTCCGGTGAGGCGGGCCTGGTGTGGCGCACGGCGCCGTCGGACCGGCTGCAGGGCCGCATCATCGCGGACCTCGTCAGCAACGTGCGCGCGGTGAGCGGGGACCAGCGCCCCTTCGCCGACACCACCACGGTGAGCCTGGTCTACGTGAACGACGCCTACGGTCAGGGCCTGTTCGACACCGTGCTCGGCCGGGTGAGCAACGGCCGGACGCCCTCCTCCGCGTTCTACGCGCGCAACGGCGACGTCAGCGCGGCCGTGACGCACCTGGCGGCCAACCCGGCGCCGAGCATCGCGGTGATGATGGGCTTCTCCGAGGACAACGCGAAGATCATCACCCAGGCCGCCGCCCAGGGCCGTACCAGCCAGCGCTACTTCTTCACGGACGCGAGCAAGGACTCGAACCTCATCACGTCGCTGGGCACCTCGAAGGGCATCGTCGAGGGCGCCTACGGCACGGCGCCCGCGCAGGCGCGCCCGGGTGACGCGGTCTACACGACGTTCAAGGAGCGCTTCCGCACGGCGTACAGCGGCACGGACCCGGGCCAGTTCTCCTTCACGGCGCACGCGTACGACTCGATGTACCTGGTGGCGCTGGGCGCGGCGTACGCGGCGGGCGCGGAGGTCAACAACCCGCAGCCCATCACCGGCGACCGCATCGCCCAGGGACTGGCCAAGGTGACGCCGCCTCCGGCCACCCCGGCCACCACCTACGCGCTGGGCTTCAGCCGCTTCACCGAGGCGCGCGGCGAAATCAGCGCGGGCAAGTTCATCAACGTGCAGGGCGCCAGCGGCCCGCTGGACTTCGATGCCACGGGCGAGGCGCCGTCCGAGTACGAGCTGTTCCAGATTGTCGACGGCGCCTTCCAGACGGTGGAGCTCATCGCTCCGGCCGCGGACTGAAGAAGCCCCGGGTTGAAGGAGCGCTCCCTCGGTCGGGGGAGCGCTCTACCCCGCCGCCCCGAGCACCCGCGTCAGGGCGGCGATGGACGGTGGAACTCATCGCTCCGGCCGCGGACTGAAAGCGCCGGTGCGTGGAAGGAGCGCTCCCGCAGCCGAGGGAGCGTGCGACCCCGTCGCCCCGAGCACCCGGGTCAGGGCGGCGATGGACGGTGGAGTTCATCGCTCCGGCCGTGGACTGAAGAAGCCTGGGCTGAAGGAGCGCCCCCTCATCCGAGGGAGCGCGCTACCCCGTCGCCCCGAGCACCCGCGTCAGCGGCGCCAGGGCGGCGAGGAAGTCCTCGGGCGGGGAGAGCAGCGAGAGCACCAGGAACGCGCCCCCGCCGAAGTCGTAGAAGTAGCCGGGCTGGACGAGCACCCCCGCCTCCAGCAGCGCGAGGCACGTGGCCTCCTCGCCGGGCTCCCTCGGAATGCGCAGCACCGCGCTCCAGCCGCCGTGCGCGGGCAGCACGTCCCACGTCGCGCCCGGGGGGCGGGCCCGCAGGAGGTGCTCGCGGTTGGCGCGCACGCGCTCGAGCAGCGCCGCCTGGAACACGGGCGCATGGGCGAGCAGTCGGGGCAGCGCGAGCTGCACGGGCGTGGCCACGGACAGGTACGTGTCGGCCACCCACTCCAGGCGGGCCAGGGCCTCGTCGCGCGCGGCCTCGGGTCCGCCCACGTGCATCCACCCGAGCTTCAGGCCGGGCTGGCCCGCCACCTTGGACAGGCCGGACAGGCTGAAGGTGGGCATGGGGAGCGCGCGGCCGGCCACCGTCGTCACGCGGCCGGGCGCCGGGGCCCAGGCGTAATCGGCGAACACCTCGTCGCTGATGAGGGCCAGTTGGTGGCGCGCGCAGACGTCGGCGAGCGCGGAGAGCTCGCCCTCGTGCAGGAAGTGGCCGGTGGGGTTGCCGGGGTTGATGATGAGCACGGCGCGGGTGCGCGGGCCGAGGGCCGCCTCCACCTCGCCCGCGTCCAGGCCGAAGCCGTGCGCGAGCGGAAGGCGGTAGGAGCGCGTCTGGACGGCCTCCAGACGCGCCAGGTGCTCGAAGAGGGGGTAGCAGGGCGCGGGGACGAGGACGTCGTCACCCGGCTCGCACAGGAGCTTGAAGAGCCAGCCGTAGGACTCGCTGGTGCTCGCGCTGAGCACCAGGTGCTCCGGGGAGACGGCGGTGCCCCGGGAGCGGAGGTACCCGGCCACCGCCTCGCGAGCCGAGGGGAGGCCGAGTGCTTCCGGCGCGTAGTCGAAGGCGCCGGGAGGGTGGAGCACGCCGGCGTCGGGCGCCGGGAGCCCCACGCGGGTGGGGTTTGAAACCGTGAGGTCCAGTGGGGGGAGGCCCTGGGCGCGGAGCCCGGCGAGCGCTTCCGCCAGTGGATTCGGGGTGCGGGAGAAGTCCGAGCGGAGGGAGAAGCGGCTCACAGCCCCGTCTGCAGCATGGCGTTGGCGACGCGGCGGATGAGCTCGCGGCGCACTTCCTTGCGGCAGTGCTCGATGGCCTTCTCATGAGGCCTGGGAAGCTCCGGGTCCCTGGCTCGCAGGGCGGTACGGAGGACGAGCTCCACCTTGGTGGGCTCGATGTGGAACAGCCGAGCCCCGTCCTTCTGGAGGAAGTAGGACAGCCCCCTCTGGTCGATGAGCTTGTTGAAGAAGCGTCGGACGTCCGCGAGGAACGTGAGGTCGATGATGTCCGCCATTCGTGACGGCTTTCTCGCGCGGAAAAATCGGCCCGTCCATTTCACGGCCGCGTCACCCGAAAACTTGCGCGACCTGTAGCACCCGTCCGTCCGGCCGAACGCGCGGGAGGCCGAATTCTCGGCCCCGGCGCTCACGACATCAGAGGGCGGAGGGCGCGCCGGAACGCGGCGTGCCGACGTCGCGCGTCGGGCTCGAACGGCACCGGCCCGAGCACGGGAACACCGTGGCGCGCCTCCAGTAGCGCGCGGTTGTCGCGCTCGGAGACGTCACGGGTGGAGGTGCTCCGCGAGAGCAGCACGGCGCGCACGGGGATGCGCCGGGCGGCGAGCGCCTGGAGCGACAGCGCGGTGTGGTTGAGCGTGCCCAGGCCCGCGCGCGCCACCAGCAGCACGGGCAGCCGCAGCGTCTGGATGAGGTCGATGACGTCGTGGCGCGAGTCGAGCGGGACGAAGAGTCCGCCGGCGCCCTCGACCACGGCGGGGCCGCGCTTCAGCTGCCTCCAGGCCGCCAGGGTCGTCTTCCAGTCCGGCTCGCGGCCCAGGCGCGCGGCGGCCACGCCCGGGGCCACGGGCAGGCGGAAGCGGTGCGGACACAGGACGTCCAGCGGGAGCGAGCTGCCGGCGGCCTCTCGCAGGGAGAGCGCGTCGGCGGGGGCGCGCAGGGAGGCGCAGCCGGACTCGTAGGGCTTGAAGCCCTGGGGCGACAGGCCCGCGTCGGCGAGCAGCGACAGGAGCGCGCGCGAGGCCTGCGTCTTGCCCACCCCCGTGTCCGTGCCGGTGACGAAAATCTGGAACGGTCGGCTCATGCGGTGTTGTCTCCGTGGATCATCCCCGGGCCTTCGCGCGAAGGCCGCCTCATGACGAGGCGCGCCCGCGTGGCGTCCGGAATGGTTCGTGCGACTGGCGCGCCGCGCTCTTCCGCAGCGAGAGGCGAGGAGCCAGCGCCTGCCCAAGAAGCGTCCGCGCCTCGCGCATGACGCCGCGCCTTCCCTCGGCGTGTGGTGAGGCCCAGGCTCCAGTCCGAGAAGCGTCCGCTCCTCGCACATGACGCTGCGCCATCCATGGGCGTGTGGTGAGGCCCAGGCGCCGGTCCGAGAAGCATCCGCTCGTCGCACATGCCACTCTGCTGACGGGCCGTGCTCCGTGTACGTGAGGCGTGGCCCTCACCACGACGTGCCACGGTCATGCACGCCCACGTGCCGCAGCGCCTCGAGCGCGAGGTCCACGTGCCCCAGCGTATGGCCCGCCGACAGGCAGAAGCGCAGCCGGCTCGTCCCCTCGGGCACCGTCGGCGGCCGGATGGCCTTCACCAGCACCCCCGCCTCGCGCAGCCGCCGCGCCGCATCCAGCGCGCGCCCGGGCTCGCCCAGGATGACCGGGAACACCGCGCTGCGAGCCTCCGCGCGCAGGCCCAGGCCCCTCAGTCCCTCCGCGAAGCGCCGGATGTTGCGCCACAGCCGCTCACGCAGCTCCACGTCCTTCTCCACCGCGTCCACCGCCACCTCCGCCGCCGCGCACAGCGCCGCCGGCAAGGCCGTGGAGAAGATGAACGGCCGGGCCCGGCTGGTGAGCAGGTCCGCCACCACGCGCGACGTGGCCACGTAGGCCCCCTGCCCTCCCAGCGCCTTGCTCAACGTCCCCATCCGCAGCGCCACCCGGGACTCCAGCCCCAGCTCCTCGCACAGCCCCGCGCCCCGCGCGCCGAGCACCCCCGTGGCGTGCGCCTCGTCCACCATCAGCGCGGCGCCATGCGCCTCACACGCCTCCACGATTGCACGCAGCGGCGCCACGTCCCCATCCATGGAGAACACCGTGTCCGTGACGACCAGCTTGCGCCGCGCCGTCGTCGACGCGAGCGCGCTCGTGAGCGCCTCCACGTCCGCGTGCGGATACACGACGACCTTCGCGCGCGACAGCCTGCACCCATCCACCAGCGACGCGTGGTTCAGCGCGTCCGAGAACACCGCGTCCCCTGGCCCCACCAGCGCGGGGAGGATGCCCGTGTTCGCCGCGTAGCCGCTGTTGAACAGCAGCACCGCCTCCGCCCGCTCGAACGCCGCGAGCCGCGCCTCCAGCCGGTGATGCGCCAGGGTGTCGCCCACCACCAGCCGGCTCGCGCCCGTGCCGACGCCGTAGCGCTCCACCGCGGCAATGGCCGCCGCCCTCACCGCCGAGGACGCCGCGAGCCCCAGGTAGTCATTGGACGAGAAGTTGACGAGCGTCTCGCCCCCCATCGTCACCACCGGCCCCTGCGCCGAGTCCAGGGGCTCCAGCCCGCGCCGAAGCCCCCGCGCCTGCAGCGCCGACACCTCCTCGCGCGCCCACTCCGAGGCCACGTCGCGCGTCGAATCACTCACGACCCACTCACCCTACCGGTCCTGCCGCGGCTCCAGAGGACGGATGCCGGCCTTCTCCAGGAGCGCCATGTCCTGGGTGTACTCGGGGTTGCCCGTGGTCAGCAGCTTCTCGCCGAAGAACAGCGAGTTCGCGCCCGCCATCATGCACAAAAGCTGCGCCTCCTCGTTCATCTGCTGCCGGCCCGCCGACAGCCGCACCATCGACTGGGGCATCAGGATGCGCGCGGTGGCGATGGTGCGCACCATGTCCACCGTCTCCACCCGGGGCTGCTCCGCCAGCGGCGTGCCCTCCACCGCCACCAGCGCGTTGATGGGCACCGACTCCGGGTGGTGCTCCTGATTGGCCAGCGTGCGCAGCAGGTTGCAGCGATCATCCACCGACTCGCCCAGGCCGATGATGCCGCCGCAGCACACGGAGATGCCCGCGTCCCGCACCCGCCCCAGCGTGCGCAGCCGATCTTCATAGAGGCGCGTGGAGATGATGTCCCCGTAGTGCTCCGGCGACGTGTCCAGGTTGTGGTTGTACGCGGACAGCCCCGCGTCCTTCAGGCGCTTGGCCTGGCTGTCCGTCAGCATGCCGAGCGTGGCGCACGCCTCCATCCCCAGCTCGCGCACGCCCCGCACCATCTCCAGCACGCTGTCGAACTGCGGGCCGTCCTTCACCTCGCGCCACGCGGCCCCCATGCAGAAGCGCGTGGCCCCCGCGGAGCGGGCCTTCCGGGCGGCCTCCAGCACCTCCGGCACCGCCATCAGCTTCTCCGCCTTGACGCCCGTCTTGTAGCGCGCCGCCTGCGGGCAGTACGCGCAGTCCTCCGAGCACCCGCCCGTCTTGATGGACAACAGCGAGCACAGCTGCACCTTGTTGTCCTGGAACACCGCGCGGTGCACCGTCTGCGCCCGGTGGACCAGGTCCAACAGCGGCAGCGCGTAGACGGCCCGCACCTCGGCCAGCGTCCAGTCGTGCCGCACCGCCACTCCCTCCGGAGCGGGCTCGGCGTGGTGGGCATGGCCGTGGAAGGACTCGGTGGCGGCGTCGGACATGGGCTCCTCGACAGACGGCAAGAGGAGCGCGAACGTGCGCGGGCGGCGCGGACTTGTCAACCACTCAGCGAGAACAGGTTGACGACTTTCCTCCCACCCCCTGAACGGACGACCGGCGCCCGAGGAGAACCCTGGAGCGCCGGCCTTCCACCCTTCATGTCATGCGGGCTCGCGTCAGACGTGGACGCGGCGCCGGCCGGCCAGTCCCACCAGGAACAGGACCAGGAGCGCGCCCAGCACGGAGAACAGCAGACCGGACGGGTGCAGGTCGAAGACGCGGCCGTCGCTGCGGAACAGCGAGCCGATGAAGCCACCCACGAAGGAGCCGACGATACCCAGCAGCGTCGTGGCCACCAGCCCCATGGACTGGTTGCCGGGCATCAGGGCCCGAGCGAGAAGACCGGCGAGAAGACCGATGACCAGGAAAGCGATGATCCCCATGACACGACCTCACAGTGAGTGGTGAAGAGGGCGCACGGTGTGGCGCCCACCCGGCTTGTGCGAGGGTCAGCGCCCATCGCGCCGCCCGTGGGAATGAAGCTGGGTCGCCCCTCCCCAACGTACAACTCGACGGCATGGGTCTTGACACCAAGCCTGCCTGCTCTCCAGACGTGCCTGCTCGTCCGCCCGTGGCGACGTCAGGGTAGTGCGATACACACCCGACCCATGGCGAAGGCGAAGACGCACTACACCTGCCAGGCGTGCGGGTACCAGACGGCGAAGTGGCTGGGGAAGTGCCCGGACTGTGGCGCATGGAGCTCGCTCCTGGAGGAAGCCGGGGCGAAGCAGGACGAGAAGCGCCCGGCCTGGGGCGCCTCGGGCGGCGCGGCGAAGCCCATGCTGCTCAAGGACGTCAGCGGGGACGCGGAGGTGCGCCAGCGCACCGGCATCGCCGAGTTCGACCGGGTGCTGGGCGGCGGCGTGGTGGCGGGCTCCGTCGTCCTGCTGGGCGGCGACCCGGGCATCGGCAAGTCCACGCTGCTGCTCGCGGCCCTGGACAAGCTCGCGCGTCAGGGCGCGGTGCTCTACGTCTCCGGCGAGGAGAGCCTGCGCCAGACGAAGATGCGCGCCGAGCGGCTGCGCGTGGAGGGCGACTCCATCCACCTGTTCGCGGAGACGGACGCGGAGCGGGTGCTGGCCGCCGCCGAGTCGCTCCAGCCGCGCGCGCTGGTGGTGGACTCCATCCAGACCATGTACCTGCCGGAGCTGGGCAACGCGCCGGGCAGCATCACCCAGGTGCGCGAGGTGGCCGGGCGGCTGATGGCCTACGCCAAGCGCACGGGGGTGCCCACCTTCATCGTGGGCCACGTGACGAAGGAGGGCTCCATCGCGGGCCCCCGCGTGCTCGAGCACATGGTGGACACCGTCCTCTACTTCGAGGGCGAGCGCGGCCACCCGTTCCGAATCCTCCGCGCGCACAAGAACCGCTTCGGCTCCACCAACGAGATTGGCGTCTTCGAGATGAAGGGCGCGGGCTTGGTGGAGGTCTCGGACCCGTCTGCCCTCTTCCTGTCGGAGCGCCCCGCGGGCAAGTCCGGCAGCGTCGTCACCAGCACGCTCAACGGCACCCGCCCCCTCCTGGTGGAGGTGCAGGCCTTGGTGGCCCCCACCGGCTACGGCACCGCGCGGCGCACCGCCATCGGCGTGGACAGCAACCGCGTGGCCCTGCTCGCCGCGGTGCTGGAGAAGAAGGAGGAGATTCCGCTCGTCGGCTGTGACTTGTTCGTCAACGTCGCGGGCGGCATGCAGCTCAACGAGCCCGCGTGCGACCTGGCTGTCTGCGCGGCGCTGGTGAGCAGCCTGCAGAACCGGCCGCTGGACCCGCACACGCTGGTGCTGGGCGAGGTGGGCCTGGCGGGCGAGGTGCGCGCGGTGGGCCAGGTGGAGCCCCGGCTCATCGAGGCGGCGAAGATGGGCTTCAAGCGGGTGGTGATGCCCGCGGGCAGCGCCCGGCGCATGGAGGCCACGAAGCTGCGCGTGGTCGGCGTGGAGACGCTGGGCGACGCGCTCCGGGCCATGTTCGACTGACGGGCCCTACCTCCGCGTGGGCCCCGAGGCGGGAGGCGGCTTGGGCTTCTTGTCGTAGCGGCCCCGGGCCGTCTGGATGGCGGCGCGGCTCTGCAGCGCCCACTTCGCCAGCTCCTGGACGGGGTCCAGCAGCGTGTGCCCCAGGGGCGTGAGCGCGTACTCCACGCGGGGCGGCACCGTGGGGTACTGGGTGCGCGTCACCAGCCCGTCCCGCTCCAGCCCCCTGAGGGTGAGCGTCAGCATGCGCTGGGAGATGCCCTCGATGCCGCGCTTCAAGTCACTGAAGCGCAGCGGCCCGTCTCCCAGGCTGCCCACGACGAGCACGCTCCACTTGTCGCCCACGCGCGTGAGGACGTCGCGCACGGCCAGACAGGACTCGGTGGCGCCATGGGGATTCTTCGAGCGGGGACGCTTGGCGGGAGGTGGTGACATGGATGTGCCTTCTTGCGGACGAAACGGGCCCTCGTTACACGAGCGCCGGTTACGGGTTGTAACCGACGAACCTTTCGGAACCCACTCCCATCAGGAGCCGTCCCCCCATGACGACCGCCGCCACCACCGCCGTCCCCGCCTCCAAACCCTGGGCCCTCTGGACGGGCCGGGTCTTCTCCGGCCTCGTCGTGCTGGCGCTGGTCGCCAGCGCGTCCATGAAGCTGCGGCAGCCCCCGGAGGTGGTGGAGGGCTTCGCCAAGTCGGGCTTCCCGGCGTCGGTGCTCGTGCCCATCGGCATCGCGGAGCTGCTCTCGGCGCTGCTCTACGCGGTGCCGCGCACGGCGGTGCTGGGGGCCATCCTCGTCACGGGCTACCTGGGCGGCGCCACGGTGACGCACGTGCGGCAGGGGGACTCGTTCCTCATCCCCGTGCTGCTGGGCGTCATCGCCTGGGGCGGCCTGTTCCTCAGGGACGCGCGCGTGCGGGCGCTGCTGCCCCTGCGCGGCCCGAACTAGGAACCCCCTCCTGCCTGCAAGCCGCCGCGCCCTCATTCCCGACGGGGGGCGCGGCGCAGGTGTCCTTCCGCTACCAGGTCACGATGAAGGTGCAGGAGGCGCCGCCCTTCTGGCGGCAGCCCTGGTCCGGGTCATGCGCGACGACGGCGTGGGGCATGAAGCGCTGGGCCATGCCCCTGATGAGGCCCTGGTCGAACCGGCACGGATAGGGATTGCCACACACCACGTGGCCCTCGTTCTTCCCGGGCACGGCGCTGTAAGAGTAGTGACCGATGCCGTCCGCCATCTCCCCCGTGAGGGGGTTGAACATGGACCGGCCGTTCTTCCGGTGGTTCATGTGGAAGGCGATGTCGATGGAGGCCAGCCCCTTGTGGATGTCGGTGATGTCCGAGGGGAACACGGCGTTCTTGGGAATCATCGAGCCGACCTTCTCCAGGCCGCGCCCGCCCAGCAGGGAGTCGATCTTCCGGTACGCCTGGAGGTAGTCCTCCAGCGGGTACCAGGCCGTCACGTCGATGGCGCGCTCGGCGCCCGCCCCGCGCGCGGGGACCTTCATCACGTCCAGCAGGGCGTTGACGAGGACGGTGAACGACTGGATGGCCTCCACGATGGAGGCCACGCTCGCGCCCGTGACGGTGATGCCGGGCTCGTGGGTGACTTGGGACATGTGAGTCTGGGTTCCGGAAAGAGGGTTCGGAGGGCTACCGGCCGCCCGCGTCGAGGGCGCGGTGGGCGGTGTGGTTGCGCAGGTACAGGAAGCACTCCTTCAGCCCGTCACGCAGGCTGCCGAGCGTCTTCACGTCCCGCAGGTCGACGCCAATCTGCGTGAGCGTCTGGGCGATGACCGGGCTGATGCCCGTCACCACGCAGTAGGTGCCGAGCAGGCGGGCGGCGTTCACCATCTTCACGAAGTGGTTCGCGGTGGAGGTGTCCACCACCTCCACGCCCGTGATGTCGATGATGGCGCAGCGGGCCTTGCCCTGGGAGATGCGGTGCAGCAGCCGCTCGGTCATCTCCAGCGAGCGCTGCGTGTCCACCACCCCGACGATGGGCAGCGTGAGCACGTCCTCCCACAGCTCGATGATGGGCGTGGACAAGTCGCGGATGGCCAGCCGCTGCTTCTCGATGGTGGAGAGCTTCTCCTCCAGCTCGCGCCGGGCCGCGTCGAGCTTGAGCATCGACTGCTCGCTCTCCTGCACGGACGCGTGGAGCTGGCGGGCGAAGAGGTTGATGGTGTCCTCGAACGAGGAGAACACGTCATGGTTCTCCACCGCGATGAGATGCTCGTCCGGGTTGAACTCCCCGAGCGAAATCATCGCCAGCACGTCCCGGATGCGCTCGAGACGCTCGAGGTTGATTTCGATGACCTGCGGTTGCGACTGATTCATGGGCGATGAGGCCCGGGCCGTGGACGAGGGAGTTGGCGTTGGACGGCCCGAAACGGATTCGACACATTAGGGTATGCCCAAAACCTCTCAAGGCTTCAAATGGGTGGACATCGACCCGGATGAAACATTGAAAAGCCCGCCTCTCCAGAGAGAGAACAGACTCCCTGGGAAGCACAGCCAGCCCGGCGGGGCGCGGCCAATTCCTCTCAAATCGAAGACCCAAACCCAGACGGACGGGCGAGCGCTCGCGGACCGCCCGCGCGCACGGGCAACGCTTCGCGTCGGAGCCCTGGACACGGCGTGGGCTCCTGGACGTCGCGGGGGCCTTCGAGTGCGCGGCAGTCGACGCTCGGGGCGGGACCGCCGTCCACGGGTGGACGGGATGTCCGGGGCGCTGACGCGCCGGTGACCGGGCGTGACTAGGACAGGGGGGCATGGCGTCCATCGTCCCTCCCGAGCTCCGCGCCGTGGTCGCGGAGGTGAAGCCCCGGCTGCGAGGCGTGTCGCACGCGCTCGCGTTCCTCGCGGCGTTGGGCGGCTTCATCGCGCTCGCGCTCGCGCCGGCCAAGGGCCTGCAGCACTTCGCCGACTGCGTCTTCGGCCTGTCGCTGGTGCTGATGTTCGGGACCAGCGCCACCTACCACGTGCCCACCTGGGGCCCGGTCGCGTACCAGCGCCTGCGGCGGATGGACCATGCCGCCATCTACCTGCTCATCGCGGGGACCTTCACGCCGCTGGCCACGCTGGACGCACCCGACGCGTGGACGCGGCACCTGCTCTGGGTGATGTGGGGCTGCGCGCTCACGGGCGCGGGGCTGTCGCTCCTCGGCATCTCCGGCACGCGGGGCGTGCGCTCGGTGCTCTACGTCATCCTGGGCGCGCTCTCCGCCCCGGTGATGCTGCGGCTGCCCTCGGTGGTGGGCACGACTCGCGCGACCTGGCTCGTCCTGGGCGGCCTGCTCTACGCGGTGGGCGCCGTCGTCTACGCGCGCCGGTGGCCGGACCCCAGCCCCGCCGTCTTCGGCTACCACGAGGTCTTCCACCTCATGGTCATCGCCGCCGCCTCCACGCACTACCTCGTGCTCGTCGACTTCCTCTGGAGCCGATGACGACGGGGTGACGGCGCGCGCCCGCACCAGGACGATGCGTGCATGCGCCCTCGCGCATCTCCTCTAGTGACCCGCGCGCGCCCGGCCCCGAAGCCAGACACGGGGTGAAAACCATGCATGCATCGGAATGAAACCCCATGGAAGGGTTACCAACTTCACGCGTGCGTTGGCGCGCATTCCAGGTAGTTTGCCATTGCGGTTCCCCCCTCCTCGAGGTCTCTCCATGGTCGCCAGGCAACGCGCTGCTCCCCCCTCCCCGCCGATTTCCAAGGGAGAGCGAAGGGACGGCTTCGCGTTCCGGGCGGGGCGCGTGTCGCTGGACCTGCCGGCGACGCTGGCGGGGCGGCTGAAGGACACGCCCCAGGAGCTGCTCCAGACGCCGAAGGACCTGGGCCGGTGGCTCATCGCCGCGGGACTGGCGGCGCAGGTGCAGGAGCCCACGGCGGAGGAGCTGGCCCAGGCGCGCGAGCTGCGCGAGGCGCTCCACCGGCTGGCCCTGGCCCTCGCGCGCGGGGAGAACTTCTCCGCGAGGGACCGCTCCATCCTCAACCGCTGGGCCGCGGAGCCGCCGCCCGCGCCCCAGCTGGGGCCTCGCGGGCTGTTCTGGGCGGGCGCGGACATCCGGGGGCTGTTGGTGACGGTGGCGCGCGACGGCGCGGAGCTGCTCGGCGGCGAGCTGGCGGAGCGCGTGCGCACGTGTGAGCAGCGCGACTGTGGCCTGCTCTTCGTGGACACCTCGCGCTCGGGCTTGCGGCGCTGGTGCTCCATGTCCGGCTGCGGCAACAAGGCCAAGGTGGCCGAGTTCCGGCGTCGGCAGCGGCAGGAGGCCCGCTAGCCACCCCCGCGCGCCAGGGCCAGCAGCCTCCGGGCGCGGGCCTCCAGCGCGACGCGCAGCCCGTCGGGGCGCTGGATGTGGAACGCGAAGGGCAGCCGTGACAGCTCCCGCGCGAACCAGTCCAGGTCATCCGTCTGCCCCGACAGCCGCACGCCGCCGGGCACCGCCTCCAGCACGCCCAGCGTGGCGAACAGGTGCTGGCGCGCCCGGGCCAGGTCCGTGTCGAGCAGCACCTCCACGGCGAACGCGCGCGGCAGCGACGCCACCGCGGCCTCCACGTGCGCCAGCGCGTCGAAGCCGTCCGGCCGCGTGAAGTGGACGTCGAGCGGGAGCACCGCGCGCACCCGGTCCAACCGGAAGGTGCGCAAATCCTCGCGCAGGTGGCAGACGCCCACCGCGTACCAGCGCCCGCCGCGCCAGACGAGGCCATACGGGTCGAAGTCGCGCTCGGTGTCCTCCTCGCGCGCGCCCCGGTAGCCCAGGCGCACGCGCTTGCGCAGCTGGGCCGCGGAGCTCAGGGCGACGAGCGCGGTGTTGTCCGCCATCTCGCGGGCGCGGGAGAGGTCGAGCGTCACCGACTCGTCCACGGAGCGCACGCGCCGCTTCAGCGTCGCGGGCATCACCCGCTCCAGCTTCGCCTGGGCGCTCTCCACCGCGGGGGCCGCCTGCGCCAGGCCCAGCCCGCGCGAGGCGAGCAGCCCCACCGACAGCGCCAGCACCTCGTCCTCGGTGAACATCATCGGCGGCAGCTTGAAGCCCGCCACCAGCATGTAGGCGCCGTCCCTGCCGCGCTCGGCGGTGATGGGGATGCCCAGCTCCTCCAGCTTCAGGATGTAGCGGCGCACCGTGCGCCGGTCCACCTCCAGCCGCCGCGCCAGCTCCGAGCCGCTCATCCGCCCATGGGTCTGCAGCAACTCGAGCACGGTGAGCACGCGCGTGGTGGGCCGGGACATAGGTCGGGAACCTAACGCCAGGGGCGCTCTATGTGGCATGGATGGGGGTGGCCCTGGTGCGAAGCCCGTCCACCTTCTCCCCGTCCTCGCAGGCCGGCCAGCGCTCCGCCCTGGCCACGTTCCGCCGGGGAGCGTTCACCAACCTGCTCAACCCGAAGGCCTCCGTCTTCATGCTCGCCGTCTTCCCCCAGTTCCCGCGGAAGGAGGATGGGCCGCCGTGGCTGCAGGCCCTGGTCCTGGGGTCCATCATCGCGCTGACCCAGGGCGCGGTGTACGGCGCCATCACCCGGGTCGCGGACCACGCGCGCGGCTGGCTGGAGTCACGTCCCTCCACCAGCGCGCGCGTGGCTCAGGCCGTGGGAGGCCTCATGGTGCTCGCCGCCGTCGTCACCGTCCTCGAGGGCTGGCGCGGCACCTGAAGCCGCCCACTCATGTGCGTCGGACGCGTGTCGAGTGGATGGCTCTCAGGATGAGCAGCAGCACCACCGCTCCGATGAAGGCCACGAAGATGGTCCCGGCCAGGCCGCCGAAGGGCGTGCCCGCTCCCAGTGCACGGAAGATGAAGCCGCCCAGGAACGCTCCCACCACACCCACGACGATGTCGCCGATGAGCCCGTAGCCCCCGCCGACCACGGCCGACGCCAACCACCCGGCGATGAGGCCGATGACCGCCCACACTAGAATCGTTTCCAAAGACATCTCTTCCTCCTCGGGTCGCACTGATGTGTCTGGCGCAAACCTATGCACGCCGGTTCGCGTTCGAACGGAGGCCGGTCCGTTCGCAGGGCAGGCAAGCGGACGTGGCGCTGGTTTTGACTGACTTTCCGCTCTTTCGGAGGTAGCTGAAGGAAGACACCGCGCAAAGGAGAGCGCCCATGGGCCGTCATCGGAATGATTCACTGTGGATGAAGTGCGGAGCCCTGCTGTGGGCGGGGGCCCTGGTGGGGTGTGGCTGT
>NZ_SRLW01000165.1:0-21688 GCF_006518215.1 Myxococcus sp. AB025B | reverse complement strand
CGGGCGCGGGCTGCGGCGCGGGCGGCTGGGGCGGGGCGGGCTGCGGCGCGCCCAACAGCGCGGCGACCTCCGGCGGAGGCTGGGGCTTTGCCTCCTGCGGGCGCTGCGCGAGCACGCGCGTCTTGAGGACGAAGGGGCCGCACAGCACCTCGTCCACCGAGCGGATCTCACACGCGGTGACGCGGTGGCCGTTGACGAACAGGCCCGTGGCGGTGCCCGCGTCCTGGATGGCCGCGCGACCGTTCTGGAAGTAGAGCAGCGCGTGACGCGGCTCCACGGCCGGGTCATCCAGGCGCAGGTCCGACGCCGGGTCCGACCCGAGCGCATACGTGCCGGGGACGAACACTTCCGTCCCAACGAGGAGTCCGTCGCGGAGGATGACGACTTGCAGGACGCTGGGCTGGCCGCTCAACGGTGACGCTCCCTTCAAGGGCGGGTGGGCGGTACTGCCCTACTGGTCGTACACCGTGGCGAGCGTCTCGGCGCGGAAGCTGTCGCGCTCGCGGATCATCGACCGGGTCTTCAATTCCTTGCGGTCATACAGATACACCGCGCCCGACTTGTTCGTCTGACCCTGGATGAGCCGGTCATCGAAGTCGATGCGCGAGGGCCCTCGCTGCGGCGGTGGCGCGGACGCGGTGGCGTCCGACTCGCCCGTCACCGGGTCCGTCACCGGCGCGCCCCGGGTTTCAATCTTGGGCGGAGCCTTGGGGCCGGACTTCTTGCCCGCCGCCTTCTTGGCCTTCGCTGTTTTCGCGGACCGGCCGCGGCCCTGGGCCCATGCGTCGCTCGGGTTCAACAGCGTACCGATGCCGAGGAGCTGGGCGACGACCATGCAGAGGAGGAAGCGTCGCATCATCAACAGGTTAAGCGATGCGCGTATGGACCTGTCAACGCACACTCCAGGGCCATTCACGAGGCGTGGTGCGACAGGTGTGGGGGGCACTCCACCCCATGTGGGGCGCGTGCTCCACGACTCGTGTCTCGCGTTGCCGGCCGACTGGAAATGTGGCGTGCCGCTCCGCATCCGATGAGGCGCCGTCCAACCGGGCGAGCGCCCGGAGAATCATCGCGGTGACGCGAGGGATGAGAGATGCTGTGCGCGTGACGAGCGCGCTGCGCAGATGGAGTCTCCTGTTCGTGGGCGTCCTGCTCTGGTCCGCCGCGGGTGTCGTCGGATACCGGCTCAGCGCGCGGGAGCCTCGGGGGCAGCCGCCCCCGCGAGCACAAGGTCCCACTCCACCCACCTCCGCCGGGCCCCGGCTCACCGGCGTGGGCCCCCGGCTCACCAGCAACGAGACCTCCCAGCCGGTCTCCGTGTACGGCGAGCAACTGGTGACCGGGTTGCGACTGTCACTGGGTCCACCGCTGTCACTGGAGCTGCCGCTGAAGGTGGTGGACGCGCGCCACGCCTTCGCGCGGCTGCCCGCCGGGCTGAAGCTGCCCGAGGACGCGCCCCAGGTCGTGGTGGAGGCGCGGCTGGTGTCGGACCAGGCGGACTGCTGCGAGGGACAGGACGCGCTCACGGTGGTGAACGACACCGCGTTCCCGGACCTGACGGGCATGGTGGCCTCGCCTGATGGGCGGACGCTGTTCCTCGTCTCACCGCCCACGGACACGGTGTACGCGCTGGACGTGGACTCGGGCCGCGTGGAGACGCTCTACGTGGGGGACGGGCCGTCCGCGCTGGCCACGTGGGAGGACGCGAGCGGCAAGGCCTTCCTGGGCGTGGTGCACCGCTTCCAGCCGGAGCTGTGGGTGTATGCGCTGGAGGCGCGCGGCGCGCCGCGGGTGTGGCCCGCACCGCTGGGGGCCTCGGGGCTGGAGGTGGATGGCGCGCGGGGCGTGGCCTACATCGCCGAGCAGGTGCGCGACACGGTGCGGGCGGTGTCGCTCGAGGACGGACGCGAGCAGTGGGCGGCGCCGGTGGACCCCAACCCGCGCGCGCTGGCGCGGTGGCGCGACGTGCTCGCGGTGGGCAGCCTCCAGACAGGGCAGGTGGAGCTGCTGCGGCTGCGGGACGGCACGCCCGTGTTCACCGTGGTGCCGGGGCCGGGCGTGGCCATCGTCGGCGGACGCACGGAGCCCTTCCGCGCGCAGGTGATGGGCGGCCACGCGCCGCGCTCCCTGGTGGCCAGCGCCCGGCTGGGGCGGCTGTTCATGGGGAGCCTGGGGCCGAACGTGGGCCCCATGCCCCAGCGCAAGGAGGTGCACGGCAGCAGCGGCGTGTCCGTCATCGACCCGGCCACGGGCGACTTCGTGCGCCACCGGGGCTTCGGCGTGGGCATGACGGAGGGGCTGGCGCTGGATGACGCGGCGGGGCTGCTCTACGCGGCGGACGTGGCGCTGGGCCAGGTGCGCGTGCTCGACGCGCGGGCGCTGGTGTCCAACGACGACCGGGTGGCGCGCGGCGCGGTGTTGCAGGAGCTGGCGCTGGCGCCGCCGGAGGGCACGCCGCTGGTGCGCCCCGCGGAGGACTTCTCCGTCAAGGGCCGCGCGGGCCCGGAGCTGCACTCGGGGCCGCGCTCGCTGGTGCTGTCCCCGGACGGCGGACAGCTCCACGTGCTCAACCGCTTCACCCGCGAGGTGGCGGTGGTGGACGTGCGCGAGGCGCGCAAGGGCGGGGCGGTGGTGGCGCGGCGGCTGCCCGTGGTGGCGCTGCGGCATCAGGCCAAGCGTCGGCAGGGACAGGTCCTCTACTCGGCGGACCTGGGGCGCTCGGGCATCACCTGCGACGGGTGCCACATCGAGGGCCACACCGGCGGGCTCTTCTACGCGAAGAAGCATCCCGTGCGCATCTACCGCTCGCCCACCGTGCAGGGCAGCCGCGACACGCCGCCCTTCTTCACGCCGGCGAGCCAGCACAGCCTCGCGGAGACGGCGAGCTTCGTCGGCGCGCGCAACCGCTTCCACAACCCGGACCCGTCACCCTCGGAGGTGGAGGCGCTCACGCTCTTCACGTCATTGATTGCCACGCCGCCCAATCCGTACCGCGGCGAGGACGGCGCGCCGCCGCCGACGGTGACGCTCCCCGACGGCGCCGTGGGGCACCCGGCGCGGGGCCGCGCGCTGTTCGAGGGCAAGGGCGGCTGCGTCGCCTGCCACCCCGCGCCCCTCTACACGCTGGACCAGGACGCGGCGACGCGCGGCCAGTACCTGGACGTGGGCACGCCGGTGGCGCTGCCCTTGCGGCTGGAGCAGCAGGAGCTGGTGGTGGGCGCGGCGCCTCCCTCCCTGGTGGGCACGTGGGATGTGTGGCCGCTGCTCACCAGCGCCTCGGCGGGCTACGCCGCGAAGGAGGGCCGCCTGGTGGTCGACACGCGCTTCCCCTTGAGGAAGGTGCTGGAGATGTCGGGCCCCGCCCATGGAGACGCGCGCGCGTTCAGTCCCCAGGAGCGGGATGACGTGCTCGCCTTCCTGCTCACATTGTGAGCGCGAGGCCGAACCTGGCGCGTCCAGGTTCCGTGGCGGGGCGAAATCACCGCCATCGCTGTGTGCGAGCGCGAGGAGATTTCGTCGCGGACGCGGCTGCCGCTTGCGTTGTCGTGGGGGGCTGCGGTCTACAATCCATCCGATGCGCCCCCTTCCGCGCTCCGCGTGGCTGCTGCTTCCGATTCTGCTCCTGTCCTGCTCCGACGCGGGCCTGTACGCCATCGACGGGCGTGGGGCCAATCGCGGAGACCGCGCCAACTTCTCCGGCAAGGTCTGCGTGCCACTCGCCGGCGGCGAGGCGTTCCCCACCAAGGTCCTCTTCGCGCTGCAGGGCGGCGAGGGCGTCGAGACGGAAATCGTGGGCTACGCCACCGACGGCCTCGCCACGCTCTCCAGCCGCTTCTCCGGCCCGTTCGTGAAGTTCGGCCTGGTGGCATACCACTCGGTGGCCACCGGCATCCTGGGCGGCTTCTCCGACGCGGCGGAGTTCCAGGCCGCGCTGCCGCGCTTCGCCACCTACCAGGAGACGGGCCCCGTCAGCGTGCGCTCCTCGCTGCGGCTGGCCAAGACGCTGCTCGCCGGTGACATGCAGACCTCGTGTCGCGGCGAGGTGGCCCGCACGCGCTACGTCGTCGTCGTCGTCGTGCGCAGCCAGGACACCAGTTGCGCCAACCCGGCCTTCAACATCGGCCTGGACGCCACGTGCAACGCGCTGACGGACAAGGTCGCCTGCAGCCAGTGTGAGCTCACCGCCGTCACCGGCGAAATCAAGGCCCTGGCCCAGCAGTACGGCGCGGGCGAGGTGGTGGTGCAGCCCATCTACGTGCGCGACGTGGCGGACCCCAGCACCCGCGCGCACGTGGCGGCCATCGCCCACGCGGGCGGCACCCAGGCGGTGGAGACGGACGCGGCGGGCCTGTCCCCCACGCTCTCCGGCATCCAGTACGCCGCGCGCACCAACACCCTCAAGCTCAAGCGCTTCCTCGCCTTCAACCGCAACGTGGTGGTGCGCGCCGGCCAGGTGCTCGTCGACAGCGACGGAGACGGCCTGCCGGACGTGGACGAGGTCGCCCTGGGCACGGACCCCACGGTGGTCGACTCGGACCAGGACGGGCTGATGGACGGCATCGAGGTCCGCGTCGGGCTGGACCCGCTCGTCCCCGACATCATCAACGGCTGCAACCTGTCGCTCGACGAGGATGGAGATCGGCTCAACACCTGTGAGGAGCGCGTGCTGGGCACCAACCCCTGCATCGGCGACAGCGACGGCGACACGATTCCGGACCTGGTGGAGGTGCTGTCGCAGACCAACCCGCTGGTGCCCGAGGACCTGCTCGACTCGGACCGCGACGGCATCACCAACGTCGCCGAAATCGAGGCGCATGGAGACCCGCTGAGCGCCGACCTCGACTTCCACCGCGAGCGCGCCTACGGCTACGACCTGGTGGAGTCCGAGCCCACCGTGGACGGGCGCACCTGCTACGACTCGCGCGTGGAGAACATCACCCTGGTGCGCACGCTGGCGCGGCCCCACCCGCTCGTGCCGGGCGAAACCATCCCCGCGGGCACCAACGAAATCTACCTGTACCTCCAGGCCGGCCGGGACAACGACCCGCGCGGCGCCGGCATCGGCTCGCTGCTCATCCAGAGCATCCAGTACGACGAGAAGGAGGGACGCACCCCCTCCGGTACCCTCCTGTTGGACCCCGAGGCCTTCATCCTCGGAACCTGATCCACCCGTGGGTGTGGGGTCTTCCCCTCGCCCGGGCTGGGGAGTGCCCCCCACACTCCTCCGCCCAGTCCCCCTCACTCCATGCGCAACCCTCTGGAATCACGGATGTTTGATTCACGACGGGGAGCGGATCGGCTCTTGCTAAGGACTCGGGGCTGAAAGGAGTCACCATGTCACGCGTTCGATTCGCTCCGGTGCTGATGCTCGGGGCAATGCTGGTCGTGAGCCCCGGTCTTGCCCAGGCGCAGTCCAACGACAATCCCGACAACCCGGAGTGTCTCGGCGACAGCTGCGGCAAGCCCCAGGAGGAGGGCGGCGGGTGCGGGTGCGGGTGCGGCGGCTCGGTGTGGGTGAACTACACGGACGACGGCGACACGCTGGCCTACACGGACGACGCGGATGGCGACGGCCGCGCGGATGACCGGGACAACTGCCCGTTCGCGTCCAACCGCGACCAGGCGGACAGCGACGGCGATGGCGTGGGCAACGTCTGCGACAACTGCGCGACGCTCTCCAACTTCCAGCAGCGCGACGCCGACGGTGACGGCATCGGCGACGACTGCGACCCGGACCGCGACAACGACGGCATCGCCAACGAGCAGGACAACTGCCCGCTGATTCCCAACCAGGACCAGGCCAACCTGGACGGTGACGCGCAGGGTGACGTCTGCGACGCGGACGACGACAACGACGGCGTGGCGGACGGCACGGACAACTGCCCGCGCGTCGCCAACCCCGACCAGGTGATGCCGGCGGACGGCAGCCAGTGCCGCGTGGACGCGGACGGCGACAACATCGCCGACAGCAGCGACAACTGCCCCGGGCTCGCCAACCCCGAGCAGACCGACAGGGACAACGACGGCGTGGGTGACGCGTGCGACCCGGACGACGACGACGACGGCGTCCTCGATGACGCCGACAACTGCAAGGACGTGGCGAACCGCGACCAGGCGGACAGCGACGGCGATGGCGACGGAGACGCGTGCGACATCCTCTTCTGCGTCGTGGTGGACCCCACGCAGAAGCAGAACTGCCTGGACCCGAAGAAGGCCTTCGCGGTCAGCGCCGGCGGCACCATGAAGCTCTCCCGCTCCGGTGAGTCGCTGCGCCCGCCGCTGTTCGCCAACCGCAACGGCGCGGCCATGGAGTACCGCTGGACGGTGACCAAGCGCCCCTCGGGCTCCAACGCCGTGGTGGAGAACCCCCAGGGCGCGGTGACGCTCAGCCGCAACTGGCAGTACTCGTACGTGGACGGCAGCGTGCCCAACTTCGTGCCCGACACCGAGGGCACGTACGAGCTGACCGTGGAGGCCCGCCTGGCCTTCGCCGACCGCGTCTTCCCCGAGCAGCGCGTCTCCACCAGCACCCTCGTGCTGACGGTGGGTGAGGGTGACGGCGAGGGCGGCAACTGCAGCTCCGTCCCCGCCGGCTTCAGCGCCACCGCGCTGGGCGCCGCGCTGCTGCGCATGCTGATGCGCCGTCGTCGCAGCGAGCAGTAATCTCGTCGTCCCCCTCGCCAGGAGGTCGTACCGCATGCGTCGCCTTGTCCGACTCCCGCTGCTGATGGCGGGCCTCCTGGCCACGGGGCTGTTGTCCTGTACCGACTCCATGTTGGAGCCCCGGACGGAGCAGCAGACCCACGTCGATGACCGCGTGATGCTCCAGGGGCGCGTGTGCACGCGCCCGCCCAACCCCTCCGGCTTCCCGGTGAAGGTGGTGGTGGTCATCGACGAGTCGGGCAGCATGTGCATCAGTGACCCGCCGGGCGCGCAGACCGACAGCGGCTTCTGTCAGCGCGCCGAGGTGCAGGCCATCATCCCGCCGGGCGTCACCGAGCCCGCGCGCGTGCGGGCCCTCAAGCGCCTGGTGAACCAGTTCCGTCAGGTCAACGCGGCGGGCGGCAACGTGCAGGTGTCCGTGGCCCCCTTCGAGACGAACGTGCGCAACGTCTGGCCGCCGGCCACGACGGGCAACCGCTTCGCCCGGCCCGACACCAACATCGACAGCTACATCGACGGTCTGCAGAGCCAGCTGGGCAAGGGCACCGACTACCAGGGCGCGCTGTCGTACGCGTACAGCCTCATCGCCAGCGACATCAACGCCGTGGCCCTGTCCAACCCGGAGGTGCTGCCGCGCACCCGCTACGTCGTCGTCTTCCTCACGGACGGCACGCCATACCCGCGCTGCTCGGCCACCGACAACCTCAGCGTGTACGCCAATCCGGACAACCCGGACCTGACGTGGGCGGACTCCATCGTGAGCTTCTGCAACGCCACGAACACCACGGACCAGATCGACGGGTTCGAAATCGGCACGGACCGCAACCAGAACTACCAGCTCTTCAGCTACGTGCGCCGGCTGATGGAGCTGAAGGACCAGTACAACGTCGGTGACGTGCGCATGCACACGGTGCTGCTCTTCAACCAGGAGGCGGTGCGCGCGTGCGGCCCCATCTGCCAGGAGATCTACGGCATCTACCCCGGCGTGCCGCAGGCCCAGTACCCGGAGGCCGCCAAGAAGATCGCCTCCTGGCTGCTCAAGCGCTTCGCGGAGATGGGCAACGGCGTCTACCAGGAGTTCAACGACACGGCGGAGATCTCCAACCTGGGCCTGGGCGCGCTGGACTACTCGTCCTTCGCGTCGCGCAACGTGATGAAGACGCTGCTGGTGGAGCCGCTGAGCTCCGCGCCCGGCCTGGACGGCCGCGTCATCGACAGCGACGGTGACGGCGTGCCGGACGACGTGGACAACTCCTTCACGCTCAAGACCCACCCCTTCACCGCCGACAGCGACCGCGACTGCCTGGACGACGGCTTCGAGCACCGCCGCGAGGACCAGGGCTTCAGGGCCGCCAACGACCTGGATGCGCGCGGCTGCAACCCGGACTCGCCGCTGACGCCACGCTGCACGTGCCGCGACACGGACGGCGACGGGCTCTCCCAGTTCGCGGAGGCCTACCTGCGCACGCGCGAGACCATCGTCGACAGCGACGGCGACGGCATCCCCGACAGCATCGAGGCGCGCTGGGGCCTGAACCCGCTGGAGCCCAGCGTGGCGGGGCTGGACACGGACGGTGACGGCCTGCCGGACGAGGTGGAGCTGCGCGCGGGCACGGACCCCACGCGGCGCGACAGGGCCTTCTTCGAGAAGAACGGCTTCCAGTACGAGACGCGCATCGCCGAGGTCCTCCCCAACGGGAGCATCTGCTACGACTACACCGTCTCGAACCTCCAGATGGTCGCCACGCCGGACCGGCCGGGCACCAAGCAGGGCTTCAACCTGTTCAAGCTGTGGTTCGCGGAGGCGCCGGAGAGCGGCGTGGCCACCGACTACGGCGTGTGGCGCGCGGCCTGCGCGTGGTCCCAGTACTCGCCGCCCAGCGTGCGCGTGCCGGTGGGGCCGGAGCTGACGTTGACGAACGACAACTTCATGGTGCCCACGGAATTGAGCAATCCCTGGGACAACCAGGGCCGGTGCGTGGGCGCGCCGCCCTCGGGCCAGCAAGGAGGTCTGCTTCCGTGAGTGTGGCCGCACGTATCCTGGCGGGGCTGGTGGTCGCGGTGGCGGTGACGGTGGCCTGCACCGATTCGTATCTGTATGACCCGCGCCGCGACGTGGAAGTCCCCGTGGACCGCTCGGTGTCCATCCAGGGCCGCTTCTGCAGCACGGGCTCCAACGAGGTGGTGCGGCCCATCAAGCTGGTGGTCGCCATGGACGCCTCGCAGTCCATGCGCGTCAGCGACCCGGATGGCACCCGCGCCACCGCACTGGTGGAGCTCATCGAGAACCTGCCCAGGGACCCGGAGGTCCACCTGGCGGTGGTGCTCTTCGCCGGCAGCACCACGGCGTTCCTCACCCAGACGCCGGGCAATCCGCCGCAGGATGGCTTCGTGCAGGTGGCCAGCTTCGACGACGCGCGGATGCGCCAGCTCACCGAGCAGCTGCTCACCTTCCGCAACCCGGACAACTCCCCGAACCGGGACTCGACGGACTTCGTCAAGCCGCTGTCGGACATCTACTCGCTCATCAACACGGACATCGCGCGCAGCCGGCTGGAGCCGGGCGGGGCGCAGGCGCTGGCCCAGGCGCGCTACTCGGTCCTCTTCCTGTCCGATGGTCGGCCCACCACGGACCAGGACGACGAGCTGCTCCAGGGTGACGCGGTGGTGCGCATCCGGCAGCTGAGGGACCTGGTGGAGGACGTGCGCGTCAACACCGTGCACGTCTTCAACCCCACGCAGCCGGTGTCGTCGGTGTGTGACTTGTCGGGGGACGGCGGCTGCCCGCTGCTCATCATCAACCAGAACTCGGACCGGCTGGAGAAGATGGCGGCGCTGGGCGGCGGCAACTTCCGCGACTTCCGCAACAACGAGCCCATCAACTTCCTGGACTTCAGCTTCGGGCAGGTGCGCCGCACGTTCATCGTGAAGGAGGTCATCGCGACGAACTTCTCGGCGCCGCCGGGCAGCCCCCTCGACGAGGCGGACACGGACGGGGACGGGCTGACGGACGCGCGCGAGCGGGAGCTGGGCACGGACCCGAACCGGGTGGACACCGACGGCGACGGCTTCAGCGACGGCGTGGAGGTGTACTTCCGAGACCGCGGCGTGGACTTCGACCCCACGCAGGTGGCGGACCCGGACGGCGGTGGCCTGGACAAGGGCTGCCCGCCGCTGCTGCGCGCGTCGGACTCGGACTGTGACGGCCTGCTCGACTGCGACGAGCAGTTCATCGGCACCAACGCAACGCTGGCCGACAGCGACCGCGACGGCGTGCCCGACGGCATCGAGTGGCGCGGCGGCACCCAGGGCGCCAGCGACGACCTGGACGAGGACCCGGACAACGACGGGCTGTCGAGCCGCGCCGAGCTGCGCCTGCACACCCGCCCGCTGGTGGTGGACACCGCGAACCTGGCGGCGGAGGGCTACCGCTACTCCTTCGAGGCGGACGGCCCTCCGGACGAGCTGGGCCGGCAGTGCTACACGCTGCGCGTGGACAACGTACTGCTGGCGCCCACCATCGCCTCCGCGGACGACGCGGGCGTGGTGGTGCGGGGCGCCGGCTACAACGACATCGCCTTGTCGGTGGCCATGGTGCCCGCCGACGACCCGACCGCGCGCACGCAGGTGCGCACCTTCCGGGTGAACCACGTGCGCTACCCGGTGGGGGGCATCAAGTCCCCCGCCGACGGCATCATCCGCGTGAATCCCGAGGACTTCGTCGACGGCTGCCCTGGCCGTCCCGACGTCACCCTCCCGACGCCGTGAGAAACGACGCTGCCATGAAGACCCAAGCCCGACTGCTGTCGCTCGCGCTGCTCGCCCTCGCCGCCGCCTGCTCCTCCAAGGGTGATGACCAGGAGGACGCCGGCACCGTGGCGGTGGTGGATGTCTGCAACAGCCGCGAGGAGGCGCTGTCGCTGGACGAGTGCGAGCTCAAGCCCGGGGAGACGCTGGAGCGCTTCCTGGCCAAGGAGGGCCCGCAGCGCGAGGGCGACCAGGACTGGTACCGCATCGTGCTGCCCGCCAACACCACCGCGCGCACGCTGCTCAACCTCAACGGCGTCTACGTGGCCTCCAGCACCGCGGTGCAGCTGTCGCTCACCGTGCTGGAGACGCTGCCGGACGGCAAGGAGGCGGCGCTCGCGAAGAAGGACGACAAGCACGGCCAGGGCGCGCCCAAGCCGGTGGACATGGTGCTGCCCCTGCGCGCGGACCTGGCGGGCAAGACGCTGCTGGTGCTGGTGCAGGACTCGCCGGACGTCGTCTCCCAGCCCAAGTTCGACGCGCGCAGCCCCTACCGGCTGACGGTGCGAATCACCGAGAACCCGGACATGAACGAGCCCAACGACGCCATGGCGGCGGCGACGCCGGTGGCGCTGACGTCGGCGGGCGGGGTGCTCACGGGCACGGCCACCGGCTACCTGGCCACGGACAACGACGTGGACCGCTTCACCTTCGACGTGCCGCAGGGCAAGGTCCTCTACGTGGGCCTCACCGCGCCGGACCAGGGCTTCGTGCCCAACTGGCGGTTGTCGTACCAGCTCTTGCGTCCCGGCTTCCTCGTGAAGGAGGAGAAGGAGGACGAGGACCAGGTGCGCCCGAGCGTGCGCCCCGGCGTGCTGGCCACGGCGCGCAAGGTGAAGGAGGCGAAGTACGGCGGCAAGTGGATGCTGGTGGTGCGCGGCTACCGCGGCATCAGCGACCGGGACACCGCGTCGGGTGACATCCAGCAGGCCTATCAGGTGGACGTCCGGGTGCTGGACGAGGCCGACGCGCAGGACTCGCGGGTGGTGGACGGCGTGGTCGTGGGCAACGACAAGGTGGCGGACGCGCTGGCGCGCGGGCTGACCGCTCCGGCGCAGGACCTGGCCACGACGATTCCCTCGGGCGCGACGACGACCTTCACGGGGCGCCTGGGCTACATCGGCGACGAGGACTGGTACGAGGTGAGGCTGCCCGCCACCGCCGCGCCCACGCGGCTGCACTACCACCTGGTCCCCAAGAGCGAGGGGGGCCGCTTCCCGCCGCTGCCGGACATCCCGGACCGTCAGGTGCTCGTCTTCACGCTGGTGTCCAAGGGCGCCACCATCGAGGACTGGCGCACCGCGTGCGTCAACGACAGCACCGAGTGCCCCAAGGGCTACGGGGAGAACCCGGACATCGCCCCGCTGGTGCAGGACTACTGCCGGCGCACGGACTTGCCGGCGCCCATGTGCCTGCACTCGCTGCGCGAGGAGGTGTCGGAGAACCCGCGCTTCGTGAACCTGAGCAACTTCCGGGGCGTCATCCCGGTGCCGGCATTCACCGGCGAGAAGCGCTACCTCTTCAACGTCCAGGACAACGGCGTGGGCTGGGCGGACGACAAGGACTACGACCTGGTGGTGACGTGGCGCGAGGAGGACGCGGACGAGCAGGGGCGCTACTCGGGCGGCGTCGAGCAGGTGGTGACCAAGGCCATGGCCTCCACCACCGCGTTCCCCGCGCCGCCGGACACCGCGGAGTACAGCGTCTCCGGCAGGCTGTCCCACGGCTACGGCCGGCTGCGCAGCGGTGATGACCGGGTGAACGGCCGCGGCGTGCGCGGCCCCATGGACTACGACGCGGTGCCGTCCGACGTGGACTCGTACCTGTTCACGCTTCCCGCCGTGCCCGCGCCGGAGGACCGCGCGTGGCTGGTGCAGTGGGAGGTGGCGAAGTCACCGGACGGTGGCACCGCGCACGGGCTCGCGCTGGATTTGACGTTCTGTGACGGCGACGCCCCGGCGACGCCGGACGCGGGCATCGAGAACTGCGCGGTGGTGCGCGCGGGCAGCCGCAACCAGGGGCTCACGCTGGGCTACCGCTCGGATGCGCTGAGGGCCTGGCACACGCCGGCGGGTGCTTCGGTCAGCACCCTGCAGCCGCTGTACACGCTGGAGGAGCGGCCCAACTCCACCGTCGTCACCCTGGCGCCGTATGCCTGCGGTTGCCTGGAGGGACGCTTCGTGCGCGGCGGGAAGATGCGCGTGGATGTCTCCGCGTCCGAGCGCAACTCCTACGAGCAGGTGGGCTACACGCTGCGCACCGGCTACGCGGACTACCCGCAATCCTATACGCGGGATGGCGGTGTCACCACGCAGTGCCCGGGACCCGCGGATGCGGGCACGGACCCGGATGGCGGCGTGGCTCCGCTGAGTGGTGGCTGTGTCTTCACGCGTCAGCCTTGAGCGTCGTGGGGGGCGGGGGCCCACCTTCGGGTGGGCGCTCCCGGGCCGTCGTGTCCGGCGGGCGCGACTCCCACCGGGACAAGGTCTCCCCCCACGCGAGCAAGCCGTGTCTGGCCATGAAGGGGTCGTCCGGAACGACTCACGTGTCCGCTGTCGGGGGGCTGGCGCGGTCGGCATGCAAGTCATTGCAACGGGGGCGCTCGCGCGAGGCCGCGGGCAGGGCCTCGCGGCGCAAACCCTGGCGGGCAGCCGACCGCACGGCGCCAGGGTGGATGGGGCGGTCAGGACCGCCCGTCATCGCTTCGTCCAACGTGTCTCAGGGAGGCGCGATGCCCAGCCCGTTGAGCGTGATGCTCTTCTCGGGGAGGTTCGCCGCGTTCGACTTGATGACCAGCGCGCCCTGATACTGCTGGGCCTCGCGGGGGCGGAACGCCACCTCGACGAAGAAGCGCTCCTTGGACTTCACCTGGAAGGCCTCCTGGGGATTGAGGTCCTGGCCGTCCTTGGAGACCTTCATCGTGAAGACATTCGGGCCGGAGAGGGCGATGCTGGAGACATCCAGCGTATCCTCGCCCATGTTCTTCACCTGGACGGAGTTGAAGCCCGTGGTTCCGACGTAGGTTCCGGAGCGGAACTCCTGGTCGAAAGCCATCTCGTCGCGGTCCGAGATGAGCTGCGGGGCCTTGGGGAGCTCCTCGGCGCCTTCACCACAGGCGGCGAGTGAGAAGAAGAGAATGGGGAGCCACGGGGTGTGCAGTCGCATGGACGTTCACTCCTCGCTAGAGGGTCGATGATGATGAATGTTGTAACAGTGTTCTGTCGTAAGGCCCAGGGCGTCGGTGCATTCCTGCTCACGTTGCTGGCGGTGGGATGCGGAGACACTCGTGACGACTTCATCGGTCCGCGTGTGAAGGATGTGTGTGATGAGTCATGGCCCGTGTGTGGCCGCGTCGCCGGCTGCATCCTGGGAGAGGAAGGCTATTCGGAGGGTCGCTTCCCCGGCCGCAGCCAGTTCATCGTCCAGGTGCCGGAGGCGTCTCACCTCAAGGTGAGCTTCTACCTGGATGAGGTCACCGCGGCGGGCGAGGAGACGGTGGTCATCTTCCACGAGGAGGGCTGCCGTGCGCGCATCCGGACCGCGGCGGACGGCCGCGCGGTGCTCGACTCGATGGAGAAGTTCAGCGTCTTCACGCGCGAGGCGGAGCTCACCGGCGTGGGAGACCACCTCATCGAGTTCGAGTCCGACATGCAGGCGCGCTACGCCGTGAAGGTGGACGTGACGCCCCTGCGCAATCGCTAGCCCCCGGAGGAGACGCCTTGCTTCAGCGTGCGCACCAGGTGGCTGGCCACCCGGAAGCTGTTGGCGGCGATGGTCAGCGTGGAGGGCACGCTGCCGCCGGTGGGCATGAAGCTGCCGTCCACGACGTAGAGGTTGTCCACCTCGTGCGCGCGGCAGTTCCGGTCCAGCACGGACTCGGCCGGGTCGTCGCCGAAGCGGCAGGTGCCGTGCTGGAGGATGGTCGTCTCGCCGGCGACGCTCTTGCGCTCGAGCGAGTCCGGCTCCAGCCGCAAGAGCACCTCCTCGCCGCGCTCGACCAGGAAGCGCGTCGCCGCCAGGTCCATGGGGTGGCGCTCCACGGTGATGGCGGCCACGGGGATGCCGTGCTTGTCCTTCACGTCGCCCTCCACGCTCACGTAGCTGCCCTGCGTGGGGAGGTACTCCGCGTAGACCTCGAACAGCAGGATGCGCGAGTCGCGGTACGCGCGCATGCGGTCCTTGAGCTCCTTGCCGAAGACGGCGGACGCGCCGCTGCCCGCGAGCCCCGACGCCGCGTGGATGGGATTGGGGTGCGTCCACATGAAGCCCAGGGTGCCGCCCTTGCGGAAGCCGAAGCGCGCGTCGGGCATCAGGTAGAAGTCCTGGAGGCTGCGGTTGACGAAGGGCCCAGGGTCCTTCAGCCACGGGCGCCTTTCCGCCTGCTTCGACAGCCGGAACGTCGCCTGGGACTCACCGAAGGAGCTGAAGATGAGGTTCCGCCCCACCAGGCCGTTGCCGTTGGCCAGGCCCCGCGTGAAGCGCCTGGACGTGGAGTTGAGCAGGAGCCGCGCGCTCTCCACCGCGGTGGCGGACACGACGACGACCTTGGCGGGCTGCTCCTGGGCCACGCCGTCCGCGTCCAGGTAGACGACGCTCTTCGCGCGCCCCTTCTTGTCCACCTCCACCGTGCGCGCCATGCAGCCGGGGCGCACCTGGACGTTGCCGGTGGCGACGGCGGCGGGGATGAGGCTGGCGTTGGTGCCGCTCTTGGCGCCCATCTCGCAGCCGTAGCTTCCGCACAGCGCGCAGTACGCGCACGGCGCGCGGCCCTTGTACGGGCGGCTGATGATGCCGCGCGCGGTGGGAATCGAGTGCCAGCCCATGGCCTGGCAGACCTTGTCGATTTCGGACGCCACCGGGTGCACGTCCAGCGGGGGCAGCGGAAAGGGGCCGCTGCGCGGTTCGGCGAAGGGGTGGGGCACGGCCTGTCCGGACACACCCAGCTCCGCCTCGGCCTTGTCGTAGAAGGGCGCCAGCTCCTCGTAGGAGATGGGCCAGTCGGCGAGCGTGCTGCCCGGCACCGCGCCCAGCGTGGTGCGCAGCCGGAAGTCCACCGGCTTGAGGCGGTAGAAGAAGCCGCTCATGTGCACGGTGCCCCCGCCCACGCAGTTGGCGGTCCACGCCGCGGTGCTGCGCTCGTACTTCCCTTGCGCGCCCTTGCGGACCAGGTGCGGCTCCTCCCAGGGCAGCGGCATGAAGAAGTTGCGGCGGCTGTTGAGGATTTCGTCGTGGACGAAGTCCTGCGGCCGGTAGTGCGGACCCTTCTCCAGCACCACCACCTTGAAGCCCGCGCGGCCCAGCTCCAGCGCCATGGGCGCGCCGCCCGCGCCGCTGCCGATGATGCAGACATCCACCAGGGGCAGGCTCACTTGTGAACCCCGCACTCGCGCAGGCACTTCGGGCCGTCGTAGCCCTCGGGGGGCGCCATCGCCACGGTGCCCACCGTGTCGAAGCCCATCAGCCTCCAGCCCACCTTGCCCTTGTTGCCGCCGTAGGACGGGTCTCCCAGGAAGCCCTCCAGCGTGAGCACGGTGAGCAGCTCCAGGAAGTGCGCCTCGCCGCTTGGGGGCGGGCTGTCCTTGAAGAGCGTGAGCAACTCGTCCTGCTGCGCGGGCGTGAGCGCGGCGAAGCCCTTCTGGAACATGCGCTGCGAGCGGTGCTCCAGGGCGGAGAGCCCCGTCATGAAGTCGTCGCGCACGGGCTTCATCTCCGGTGTCTGGAGGATGCGGTCGATGTAGACGGGCACGTCCGCGTCGAGCGCGCCCGGGTCCTCGTCCCTGGGGAGGATGCGCTCGGTGGCGGCGGCCACGACGGCGAACTCGAAGGCGGAGAAGGTGTGCGTCGGCTGCCCTCCGGGGGTGGTGCCCAGGGGGCCGGTGTCCTGGGCGGGTTTGGGCTCCTCGGAGGAGCGCTTGCAGGCCAGGGGCCCCAGCAGCACCACGCCTCCGCCAAGGAAGCTCAGCCGCTGGATGAAGGAGCGCCGGGACAGGCGCCGACGAGCAGGACGCGCACGGGGCATAGGCGCGCAAGCGTAACCCAGCGGGGCGTGCTTCGCGCGTGTCGGGATGCGCGGTGCTCGTCTGCTCCCTCGGGTGCGTGGGTGAACTAGGATGCGACGCAACGTTGTGCACGGCCGGAAACGCAAGGAGACCAAGATGAGACGTCATGCCTGGGCACTGGGATTGGCGCTGGCGATGGGCTGCGGCAAGGACTCGAAGCCGGACAACCCGGACGCGGGCCGGCCGGATGGCGGCGGGGGAACGACGGAGACCTTCACCAAGCTGGAGGTGGACGCGGACGCGAGTGAGTTCAATCCCATCTCCAACATCGCCATGGCGGTGGGGCCGAACGACCGCATCGGCATGGTGTACTTCGTGAACAACGGGACGGCGACGGGGAGCGAGACGAACTACGACCTGCGCTACCGCGAGTTCGACGCGGGCGTGCTCGGGCCCGTGGAGAAGATCGCCACCGTGCAGCGGGTGTACGGCGTGTCGGTGGCCTTCGGCCCGAACGGCCAGCCGGCGGTGTCGTACCTGGGCGGTGGACGCGACAACTCCACCTTCTGGCTGCAGAGCGACCTGGCGGTCTCCTACCGCTCGGCGGCGGGAGTCTGGACCGAGAGCATCGTCGCGACCCACTCCAACGCGGCGGCCATCAACAACCCGCTGAGCGACGTGGGCTTCCTGGTGGGGCTCAACTCGTCCATCGTGTTCTCGGGCAGCCAGGCGCTCATCGCGTACCGCGACGGGCACAACGGCAACTTCGGGCGACAGGACTGGGAGTCGGCGGACCTGGAGCTGGCGAGCGGCGGTCCCCCGTCGAGCTGGGTGTTCCGCATGGTGGCGGCGTCGGGTGACACCAAGGCGGGCTACGGCGGCCACATCGGGCTCATCATGGCGGGCGCGCAGCCGGCGGTGGTGCACGACTACGTGAAGGAGGGCGCGCAGGCGACGGGCGCCGGAATCGTGTTCCAGCGGCGCGCCGCGGATGGCGTGGCGTGGAGCGCCCCGGTGGAGGTCGCCACGGCGGAGAGCATCGGCAACACGCAGCTCGGCCCGAGCATGGCGTACGACCCGGAGCAGGGCTTCGGCATCGCCGTGCAGAACCGGGGCTCCTCGTCGCGCGGCGACGTGCTGCTGTACATGGACTGCCCGAGCCCCACGGCGACGAGCTGCAACACGAAGGGGGAGTGGTCCACGCCGGACCCGGTGTTCGGCCGTGGCACGGGTGGCTGGTATCCGTCGCTCGCGTTCGACCCCATCCACCACGAGCCGTCCATCGCGCACTACTTCTGCTCGTCGGAGTCGGGGAACAACGACACTGGCTGCAACCCGACGGAGGACCGGCTCCTCATCAGCACGCGCATCGGCGGCATCTGGCGTGAGACGGTGGTGGACGAGGACGGCGCGTGGTCCCCGAAGCTCGCCTACCTGTCCACGGGCAAGCGCGTGGTGCTGTACCGCCTGCCGGTGATGGCGCCGTCCAAGAAGGGTGTCCTGCGTCTGGCGGTGGAGCAATGAGGAGCGCGGTCCGCGCCCTCGCGGCGCTGACGCTCTCGGGGGTGGTCTCGGGCGCGGGGATGCTCGCGTGCGCGCGTCCGGACAACTCGCTGTCCGGCAGCGTGTCGGAGCTGTTCCCGCTCGAGGTGTCGCGGGTGGAGATCCTCCGCAACGCGGAGGCGCTGCAGGTGAGCTACTTCCGCAACAACGACCTGGACGTGGACCTGGTGGTGCGGCTCACCGTGTCCACGGAGGGGTTGGACCTGCGGCCCGGCGCGAAGGTGAACCTGGCGGGCACGACGCCGTCGGGCGTGGCGCGCGCCACGGTGGTGCACCTCAACGCGGGCGAGCCGGCACGTGTCTTCGCGCCGGTGGAGAAGGGGGACCTGCAGCTGGAGTCGGGAGGCAACCCCGGCGAGCAGACGCGCGGGGACTTCTCCATGTCCTTCAAGAAGGGCGAGGGCTACGGCGCCGGTCGCAGCCTGGAGGGGACGTTCTCCTCCGAGGCGCGCGACGCGGGCTTCGGGCCGGAAGAGGGCGAGCCGCTCGACGCGGGTACGCCTCCGTAGGACCGAGGCGGAGGCGACGCCCGGAGGCTCGGGCGTCGCCTCGCGCGAGGGGCGCGAACCCTCCGCGCGTCTCGGGGCCGGCGCGTCGGCCCCGAGGAGAGCCGCCGCCGCGCCCGCGCCTGGCGCGAACCCTCCGTCAGCGTGCGGGAGGGGCGCCGGGCGCGCTGCTCGCGGAGCGGAGCCCCGTCAGTGCGCCGCGCAGGTGTTGAGCGCGAGGCCCTGGGACACGCGGGCCTGGTCCACGGTGTGGCGGGCGAGCGCCGTGGCGCCGCCCTCCTCGTAGATGCGCCGCGCGAGCGCCAGGGCCTCGCTGGCGTGCACCGTCAGCGTCTGGCCCGCGGCGTCCGTCACCGCCACCGTGCCGTCCGCGGCGCCCTCCGCGCGGACCAGCAGCGCGCCCGCGTCGTCGCGCACCGCCATGCCGTTCTCCAGCGGCTCGAAGTGGCGGATGACGGGCTCCTGGCCCTCGCGCTCCAGTTCCAGCCGCATCACGCCGCTCTGGGCGTCGCGCGACATGCGCAGCACGTCCGTGGGGCTCAGGCGCACCACGCGGGTGCCGTCGTCCTCGCCGTCCACGCTGGACACGGGGTTGTTGCCGCTCCAGAACTCGATGCTGTTGATGATGAGCGCGTCGATGAGCGAGCCCAGTTGGTACACGGGCACGATGACGAGCACGAGGAACATCAGCCACTGCACGAACTTCTCGCCCGAGATGTTCTTGTTGAACTGCCAGATTTTCTGCGTGAGCTTGAAACTGCCGAAGCACCCGGTCGCGTGCATCGAGATGAAACCGGCGCACAGCACGGCGAGCCAGGGAGACGGACGCTTCATCGTGAACCCTCCTGGGGGGATGGAAGGACTGCGAAGGCAGACGCACCATGCCACGTCGGATTTCCCCGGCACACCGCGTTCACGGCTTCATCCGATGGACAGCACTTCCCAGCCCTCGGAGGTGCGAGGATGCGGGGGATGCCTTCCCCGCGTCTGTCATCGAAAGCCTTCGTCGCGTGGCTCCTGTCCCTGCCGGTGCACGCCGCCGAGCCCGTCGACGCCGGGACGCGCGCACAGCCCCGTGAGGCCGAAGCGCCACCCGCCGCGCTCGTGTGTCTGGCCCGGTGGTATCCGGCGGTGACGCCCGTGCGGCTCGACTCCGGCTGGGGCTTCTCGCTGCCCGACGGGCGCTCCTTCCCGTTCGACGACGGACAGACGAAGTCGTTCGCCCGCAAGCTGGAGGCACCGGACCTGGAGGACACGCTGTCCATTCCCTATCGAAAGGGGCCCATCACCCCGGTGACCCGCGAGGACGAGGACCCCGGGCGCATCCGCTTCGAGCCGCTGTTCGAGGCCACCTACGGCGCTGCCCGGGAGCAGGTGGACGTCATCCCCATCGACTTCCTGGGCCAGCGCTTGAAGGTGAACCGCAAGGTGGCGCCCGCCTTCGAGCGCGTCAGCGTCCGGCTGGCGTCACTCGTGGCGAAGGAGGCCTCGCTCAAGCCCTATCTCCAGGGCGTGGGCGGCACCTTCGTCTGGCGCAACATCGCCAACACGAACCGACGCAGCGCCCACGCGTACGGCGTCTCCATCGACCTCAACGTCGCGCGCTCGCACTACTGGGAATGGCAGAAGCCCCGCAATCCCGTGCGCTGGCGCAACTCCATCCCCCAGGCCCTCGTGGACGCGTTCGAGGCGGAGGGCTTCATCTGGGGAGGCCGCTGGTACCACTACGACACGATGCACTTCGAGTACCGGCCGGAGCTGCTCGACGCCGCGTGTGCTCCGGCCCGGTGACGAGGTCAGTCGCCCTCGCTCTGCACCAGCCCGTACTTGTGCAGCAGCGAGTAGAGGTGCTTGCGGTCCAGCTCCGCCTCGCGAGCGGCGCGGGCGATGTTGCCCTTGGCTCGGCCCAACAGGCGCGTGAGGTACTCGCGCTCGAAGGCGCGGATGAGCTCGTCCTTGCACACCTTGAACGGGCCGGTGAACTCGGCGGGCAGGAAGTCGCCGGCGGGGGCGGGGGCCTCGCGGGTGAACTCGCGCAGCAGCGCGTCCCCGGCCAGCTCCGGGATGTCCACCATGTGCCGCGCGCGCTCGAGCGCGTTGCGCAGCTCGCGCACGTTGCCCGGCCAGGTGTGTCCGTTGAACTGCTCGCGAATCTTCTCCGGCAGCCGCAGCCACAGGCCCTCGCCCGCGAAGGCATCCACCAGCAGTGGGATGTCCTCCTTGCGGTCTCTCAAGGGTGGCAGGCTGACGGTGAACACGGAGAGGCGGAAGTAGAGGTCCTCGCGGAAGCGGCCCGCCTGCGTCTCGGCCCAGAGGTCCTTCTTGCTCGCGACGACGATGCGCGCGTCGAACGAGATGGGCGTGGAGGCGCCGAGCCGACGGAACTCGCGGTCCTCAATCGCGCGCAACAGCTTGGGCTGGAGGTCCAGCGCCAGGTCGTCGATCTCGTCGAGGAACAGCGTGCCGCCGTTGGCGCGCTCCAGACAGCCGATGCGCTGGCTGACGGCGCCGGTGAACGCGCCCTTCTCGTGGCCGAACAGCTCGCTCTCGATGAGGGAATCGGAGACGCTGGCGCAGTCGAAGACGACGAGCGGCCCGGGCGCGCGGGGGCTCAACTTGTGGATGGCCTTGGCGGCGGCGCCCTTGCCGGAGCCCGTCTCGCCCACCAGCAGCAGCGTCGAGTCCGTGGGGGCGATTCTCTGGAGCAGGGCGAAGATCTGCCGCATCGGCAGGCTGCGGCCCACCAGATCTCCCAGCCGGTCCTCCAGCGTGGGCTCCACCTGCACGGGGGCCAGCTGGGGGCTGAAGCGCAGGCGGACATCGCCCACCTCGAGCAGCGCGCCGGGCCGCAGGTACGCCTCGCGCACCTGGGCGCCGTCCAGGAAGGTGCCGTTGGTGGAGCCCAGGTCCTGGACGAGAAAGCGGTCACCCTGGCGGCGCACCACCAGGTGGTTGCGGCTCACCGTGGGGTGGTCGATGACGACGTCGTTGTCGGCCGCCTTGCCGACGCGCAGCGCTTCGTTGGCGAGCGGGAAGACGGTGCCGGCGCGCTCGGTGTCGAGGAGGACGAGGTGGAATTGCTGCGCGGAGAGTCGCTCACCCTGGCCTCGCGCGTTGATGACGGTGTGCGAGGGGATGGGGGCTGGGGGC
>NZ_SRLW01000164.1:0-21854 GCF_006518215.1 Myxococcus sp. AB025B | reverse complement strand
GGCGGGGGCCTGCTAGACTCCTTTGCTCTCCGGGCTCCCCGAGGCCATATGCGCTCCGCGCTGTTCGTGCTGTTGCTCCTGACGATGGGCGCTTGTCGGCGCCAGGAAGCCCCACGCACCGAGAAGGTGGGCCCCGCGGAGCTCACGCACCAGCGCTCGTGCGAGTGGCTCGACTGGGAGAACAACTCCTGTCGCGCGGACTCCGTGCTGCGCGCGGGCGCGGTCCGCTTCGAGCAGGTCACCTTTGTCGAGGCGAACCCCAGCGCCACGCGGGCCCTGGTCGGGCAACTGGATGGCTCCAGCTCGCTCGTGGACCTGGGCTCCGGGGGCGTCATGCTCCGCTTCCCGCCGCACACCTCGAAGCGCGCGTGGTGCGGTGACACGCGGCTGGTGGTGTCCTCGCCCCTGGCGGACTTCGGAAGCGCGCAGGGCTTGCTGGGTACCACGCTGGAGGCCGTGTGGTTCGCCCCGGACGGGGCCGCTCAGCGCGCCGTGCTGCACCGGGGGCTCAGGGCCGTGCCCCGGCTGTCCTGTGGCCCCGGTGACTCGCTGGCGTTCATCGTGTCGGGGACGCGCGGTGAGGCGCCCATCGAGCTGTATCGCTGGAGCCCGAAAGAAGGCTCGAAGCTGCTGGAGACCTGGGTCGGTGAGGTTGAAAACGGTGATTCATCGGACCTCGATATCTCCTGGTCTTCGTCGGGGCAGCCCGAGTGGTGCGCGTGGGTCCGGCCGTACAGCGTGAATCGCTGCGTGCCTCCGGTGCGTCCGATTGCCCGGTGAGCGCGCCGTGAAAAAGTCACACCCTGCCGAAGGGCTCGAGCCGAGCGCGGTCAGCCGCCGGCCCGCCGCCGTGAGCCAGGAGACGACGTGAAGGCGCGAATGCTGTGTGCCACGCTGGGAGCCCTGGCGTTGGGCGCCGTGGGCTGTGGGGACGATGCGCCGCCCGCGAAGAGCTGGGCACGGATGACACCAGCATCGGCATGCTCGACATCGACGGCGTCAACATGGTCGCCATCCAGGCGCTGGAGCGGCGCACCCGGCAGCTGCGCGAGCGCGACGCGGAGGTGGACGCGCTGCGGGCGGAGCTGGCGGAGCGTGGCCGAGCTGAAGGCCACGATGCCCCGCGCGCGCTGAGGCGGCGGTCCGTCGTCGCGAAGGGCCCGGGGACCTGGCTCCGGGCCCTTCTTGCGTTCAGGGCAGCACGGCCCGCAGGCGCTTGCCCGACTCCGAGGGCGCCTCCACCGTGCGCAGCGGCGCGGTGTTCCCCGCCGCGTCCCGCGCGTAGACGGTGATGCTGTTCGTGCGCGCGTTGGCCACCCACAGCTCCTCGCCGGAGGCATCCAGCGACACGCCCGTGGGCTGCGACAGCCCCGTCGCCTTGCCCTGGAGCACGCGCAAGGGCTTCACGGCCGCCGCCTTGGTGTCGAGCAGCGACGCCAGCGAGTACACGGCCACCGCGTCCGAGCCGTAGTCGGCGACGTAGAGCTCCTCGTGGACCGCGTCCCACGCGAGCCCCGCGGCCCGGTTGAGCTTGAGCTGCTCGCCCGTCCACCGCGCGCGTGGCGCCGTGTCGCCCTGGGCCTGCGCGTCGAAGAGGGCGAGGTACGCGCCACGTCCTCCCTTGGGCCCGGACGTCAGCCCCGTCGCCTGGCCCTTGCCCGCGCCGGCCACGAAGAGGCGCTGGTGCTCCGCGTCGAGCGCCAGACCCAGCGGTCCGCTCAGCCCCGTCTTCTTCCCGGCGAGCACTCGCGCGGGCTGGAAGCCGCCCTTGTCGTCATGGCGGAAGACGGCCACCGAGTCGCCGCCCGCGTTGGCGACGTAGAGCTCGTCGCGCCGCGCGTCCAGCACCAGGGCCGTGGGCTGCTCCAGGCCCTCCTCGAGCCTCCCCACCGCGGCGTGGTTCTCCAGGCTCAGGCGCGCCACGGCGTTGGCGCCGGTGTCCGCCACGAGCAGCTCCTGCCGCTTCGCGTCCCGCGCCAGCCCCCACGGCTGCTCCAGCGCGGACGTCACGGTGCTGGACGCGGTGGGCGTGCGCGGGCCGAGCGTCCCCGGAGCGATTCCCGGCGGCGAGCTGGTGAAGCTGCGAATCCAGAACCACAGTTCGAAATCACCGCCCTGTCGACCATCGCCCCGGTTGGGGAGGCCCGCGGCGAAGCGCTGCGACAGCGAGCGCGAAATCACCTCGCCATCCATGACGCGGCTGCCGTCGCGCGAGTGGATGTAGCCGCCCCGGATGCGCAGCTTCATGAGCAGGCGGGGGTTCGCGCGGTCCTCGGTGTCGTAGACGCGCAGCTGGTTGAGCCACCGGTAGGACTCCAGCGCGGGCACCCAGACGATGTCCGTGCCGAAGATGCGCGCCTCGCCGCGCAGCTCGAAGGTCTGATGACCGACGATGCCCACCAGCCGGCCCATCTGCTCGCGCCACCACGTCGAGTCGTGGGTGGTCAGCGGGTAGTTGGTCTCCACCGACACCGACACCACGGGGCGGGGGAGCGGCAGCGGCGCGCCCGCGGGCGACATGAGCGGCGCCAGCTCCTCGCTGCAGATGATGCGGATGCCCTGGCTCAGCACGCCGAAGGGGTCGAACTCCACGACGCTGTCGTTCTCGATGACGAGCTCGGAGTTGGTGGCCATCTCCACGCGCGTGACCTTGACCGAGGGCTCGGCCGCGACGGAGACGGTGGAGCGCGCGTTGAACAGGATGGGCGGCACCCGCGTGGGCGTCTGGGCGTCCTCCACCAGCTGGGCGGACACCCGCTGTGTCGGCGCGTTCGACAGCGTCCACAGCGCGGCGGCGATGCCCTGTGCGTTGGTGCGCACCAGCAGCGACGCGCCGGGCGTGCCCGTCCCCTCGGCGGGGCGGAGCCTGGCGCCATCGGCGACCTGGAGGATGCGGAAGTGCACGAGCGCGTTGGCGACCGGGTTCTCTCCCTGCATCACCGCGACCATGAGCGGCGTGGGCAACTCCTGCAGCGGCGCGCCCTCCTGGCCGTCTCCGCCCAGGTACAGGAACGTGCGCTGGCGGCACAGCGTGTCGAGCGCCTCCTGCACCGTGTCCGCGTTCAGCAGCGTCTGGCACCCGCCGGCCTGGTAGGCCACCCGGCTCGCCAGGCTCAGGCGCGCGGTGAATACCAGGGGCAGGTGGGCCTCGACGAGCGGGCCGCCCTCGGACACCAGGAGCCGCGCCTCCACCTGCTGGGTGACGTCGTTGGGGTTGGGCAGCCACTCCACCAGCGCGAGGCCGTCGTCGCCGGTGGTGACGACGATGCTCTCCGTCCACGGGTTGTTCGAGCCGGCCAGTCGCACGCCGGTGTACTGGCCGCCGGCGCCGCTGAGCACCCGGAAGCGGACCGACTGGTTCGCCGCGCGGCGCTGGTGACGGGCCACGCCCACGCGCAGCGGATGCGGCAGCCGCTCGCCGGGGAGCACCTCCTGGCCGTCACCGCCCTCGTACGTGAGCACCAGCTGCCGGCTCAGCGTGTCCAGCGCCTCCTGGACGGTGTGCGTGTCGTTGAGGATCTCCTGCGCGTCGTCCGGGTCGTACGCCACCTTGGACGCGACGCTCAGGCTCGCGAAGTAGCGCAGCGGCGCGTGGATGGCCTCGTTCCCGTGGTCCAGCAGCCGGGCCTCGACCACCTGGCTGTGCCGGGGGTCATTCTCCGTCTGCCAGCCGTCGATGGCCGGCGTCCAGAAGACCTCCGCGATGCCGCTGGCATCGGTGTAGACGACAATCGTCGTCCGCGCGTCGTCCGGCAGGTGGACGTCCGCCACGGTGCCCTGGCCCTCGGACAGCACCACGCTGAACTGGACGCGCGCGCCCACCACGGGAAGCCGCCCGTTGAACACGCCCGCGCGCAGGGGCCTGGCGAGCCGGCTGGGCGGCGCGGGCGGACGGGCGGGCAGCACCTCCTGGCCGTCGCCGCCCGCGTACACCAGCATCTTGTGCTCGGTGAGCGGGGGGAACAGGTTGCGGCAGTCGTGCACGTGCCAGCCGTCGGAGTTGCGCTCCAGCACGGCCAGCGCGCAGTAGTGGTGACGGATGCCGTGGGCGGGCTCGGAGGCGGGCAGCCCTCCGTCCTGGGGCCACAGCACGTTGCGCGTCACCGTGCGCGCGGGGATGAGCCAGTAGTCGCCCGTGCGGTAGCGGCCCGCGGTGAAGCGCACCTGCACGCCGCTCTCCAGGGAGGTCCACCCCAAGGACGGGTCCGCCGGAGCGGGGACGATGTCCAGCGCGCCCGCGGGGCCCACGTTGTCCCAGCCGCGCACGGTGAGCGCGCCGGAGGGCAGCGTGGCCGGCCACGTCGCCGCGTCGATGGTGATGCGGTTGCCCGTCATCGCCTCCACGCGGATGAGCTCACCGGGCTCGCCGCGCAGCACGCGCTCCTCGGTGGTCAGCTCCAGCCACTGGTTGGGCTGGAAGCGCCGGTAGCCGTCCTTGCCTGGCTCGGTCACCACCATGCGCCGGTTGAGGACATCCACCGACTCCACCTGGGTGAAGAGGATGCCGTTGTCGCGCGACCACTTGAAGGTGGCCGTGCCGCCGCCCGTGTTGCCGCGGTGCACCTCCACCCGGTAGAGCTGGTTCTCCAGCCGGCGGTAGCCCGCCTCGGCCGCGACGATGCAGGGGTTGTCGCTGACCTGCTCGGGCTCGCCGCGCGCCGCGAGCGTGCCGGTGCTGGTCAGCTCCTCGGGCAGCCACTCCGGGGTGCCGAAGGTGTGGCAGGGCACACCCTCGATGGGGCCGGAGGCGTTCGTGCCCGTGAGCCGCAGCAGCCGCACCTGCCACACCGTGCGGGTGCGCGTGGCGGAGTCCGGGCCGCCCAGCGCCACCTCGCGCAGCTCCGGGTCCTCCAGCGCGGTGACGTGGCGCTGCCACACGTCGAGGAAGGCCAGGTAGCGCCCGTGCGCCACCGGCAGCGTGAAGCCGGGCAGGTCCGGCTGGGCGTCCAGCGCCACCGCCTGCTCGTTCTCGCAGAGGACGCCCTCCACGTAGTATCGCCCGGCGCGCACGAAGGGGCGGGTGCCCTGCGTGAAGAGGGCGAACCCCGTCTGCTCGGCGGGCGTGCCGGGCTCCTGGGGTGTCCCGCTGTGGCCGATGACGTCCCGGCGCGTCGTCTGGTCCAGGTACTGCTGGATGTCGACGTGCTCGTTCCAGTCGGCGTCCAGCTGGACGCGTCCCTGCTGCATCCGCACGGTGGAGTAGTGCTTCGCGGGCCGGAAGGTGTTCCGGCTGAAATCGCCCTTCATGGCGTCTCCTCAGGTCACGAAGAAGAACCCGGCCTCGAGTCCGAAGCGCAGGTAGTCGGTCAGGCTGGCGCGCAGGTTGGCCTCGCGCTGCGGTTGTTGGAGGTGGTGGAACACGCCCATCTCCCCCTCGTCACTGGCACCCCGGCGGATGCCCGAATCGGTGTCGTCGCGGAGCTGGCAGTAGCCCGGCTCCAGGTAGCGGTCCGACGTGAAGACGGGCTTCACGCGCCGCTCGATCTCGAGCCGCACCTCCTCGGGCGTCCCTTCCGCGTACGCGGGCTGGCAGCGGAAGCGCTGGGGCACGTGCGAGCCGGGCGGCACGTAGCAGAAGCGCATGCAGCCCTTCTGCCGCTGCACCACGTTCACCCTGCCCGTGAAGAGGCTGTCGCTGGCCAGCTCCAGCACCGTGGTCTCCACGGCGCCGAGCACCGTGCTGGCGAGCACGTGGAGCGTGCCCGTGAGGCCCTCCGCCTCCAGGTCCTCCTCCTCGGGGAGCAGCGGCCCCGGAGGTGTCGGCAGGCCCTGGAGCGCGGGGCCTCCCAGCCCATCCACGATGCAGTCCTCCAGCCGCAGCACGGTGGCGCGGCCGGTGCGCACGGGGCCGGTGATGCAGCGATGCAGGAGCACGGTGCAGTCGCCGTCCTTCTCGCCCTTCACCACCAGGCTCGGCTCGGTGGTGCGCGGCTGGCCGCCCGGCAGCAGGTCCTGTCCGGGCACGAGCGTGCAGTGGCGCAAGTCCAGCGTGGCGTTGTCCGCCGCCTGCACCTCCAGCACGCCGCCGCGCACGAGCAGTCCGCTGAGCACCAGCGTGGCACCCTCTCCCAGTCGTATCAGCCCCCGGCCGCCCTGCAGGTCGATGACGGGGCGCTGGAGGTTGGCGGCCCGCAGCTCCAGCCGCGAGCCCGCCGCCACGTCCAGCGTGGCCAGCGGGTAGCGCTCGCTGTCGAGCACCTCCACCAGCGCGTCCCCGCTGGCGCTGCTCGCGCCCAAGGCCGAGGCGAGCGTGGTGTAGGGGCCCACGCGCGTGTCGACGCGCCAGGCGCCGCGCTGCTCCAGCGGGAGCAGCGTCTCCTGGCGGTCATAGAAGCCGCCGCCCACCTCGCTGCTGAAGCCATACGCGTAGCTGACCGACAGCGCCGTGGGCACCGGCAGCCCCTCGGCGAAGGCGAGCCGCCCGTTCACCGGGTCCACCGCGACGCGGATGCTCCGGTCCACCGGCGGCAGGCTCGGGTCCAACGGCGGGTAGGGCAGCGTGGCGGGCGGGCGGTGCCAGGTGGACAGGTCACAGATGAGGACCTCGTCCGGGGAGATGGCCTCGAACGCGCCGGGCCCCGCGTCCAGGTGGAGCGTGAAGGGCGGGGTGGCGCCGAAGTAGCGCTGCTCGGGCGTCTGGCCCCGGGCGAGCGCGGCGCGGCGGGCCTCCAGCTCGTCGTACAGCGGCCGGCGGCGCAGCGGCGTCGGCACGTTGAGCTCCCCGGCCAGCGAGCTGAGCGTCGTCTCCGACTGCGGCAGGTTGAACAGGTGCGTGTCGCAGCCGAGCGCGTCGAAGCGGAAGAGCCCCTCCCCGGTGGCGCCGGGCTCGGAGGCCGGGAGCACCCGGTACGCGGGCGCGAGCACGACGGGATAGGACTCCAGCCGCCACAGGAAGAGGCCCACGTTGGGCAGGTTGTGCTGGCCGCGCTGGTTGTCGATGTGGCGCACGTCCACGGTGCGCGTGGCGTCCTCGAACGGGGTGCCCACCCGCTCCAGCGCGTTGGCGTCGCGCAGGTCCGGCGTGCGCAGGCTCGTCAGGCGCGGGTGGTTGAGGTACTGCGTCGTGCCCACGCGCTGGAAGAACTCCACGGCGCGCGCGGGCCAGCCCGTCACGTCGCGCGCGAGCTGCTCCAGCATGGCCGCGGTGCCCTTGCGGCGCCGGTACGCCAGGGTGTTGGCCACGTAGGCGCGCTGGCTGAAGAGGCCCGGGTCCACGGGCACCAGGTCGCGCACCTTGAGCAGGTCGCCGATGTACGGCACCACCCACTCCTGGCACGTCTCGATGAACCAGTTGTCATGCAGCTGGCCGATGTCCTCCTCGAGCGCCACCAGCTCGTGCTCCATGATGGCCAGGAGCGCGCGCAACGGCTCGCCCTGCAGCGTGTCCTTGGCGCGGTGGATGGCGGGCAGCAGCTTGTACAGCCTGTCCCTGGGCGAGGGCGTCACGGGCTCACCTCCAGGTCGTGCACCAGCGTCACGCCCCGCCGCTCACCCTGGAGCGACGGGTCCAGCAGGAGCAGCTGCGCGGGCCGCAGGAGCGTGCGCTCCCAGCGGGCGCCGCGCGCGCGAATCACCGAGAACAGCTTCTGCTCCGGGATGAAGGGCGTCGTCGGGTGCAGCCGCTCCAGGTCCACCATCACCACGCCCGGCACGTCCTGGAGGACGCGGATGACCTCCGCGCCGCTCACCGCCTGGGCGAACTGGCGCCGCTCGAAGGAGAACGCCTCGCGCAGCGCGGCCTCCGCCCGGGCGAGCACGTCCTCGGACAGGTAGCGAGTGTCCAGCCGCAGCCGGGCCTCCACGGCGAAGTAGAGCCGCTCGTAGGAGGAGAGCGCGAACTGGCGCACCGGGTCGTGGTGCGCGCGCAGGGCCTCCTCCAGGCTCTCGTGCAGCTGGGTGCCCGGCTCCACCGGCTCGCCGTTGTTCGCCGCCACGGTGACGTGCACGAGGATGCGCTCGCCGTTGGTGAGGTCCGCGGCCTGGGCCTTGCCGATGCCCGCGAAGGTGGAGGCGAAGTCCTCGTAGTCCTGCAGCGACACCACGCGGCGCAGCGTCAGCACCGACGCGGGGGCGTTGTCGCGCGCCTCGTCCCGCGACTCCGGCGCGGCGGCCCCGGTGGCGGGCAGCGGGTTGCCCACCTCGCGGATGCCCAGCGGGCGCACCTTGAGCAGCGCGAGCTGCCCGGAGTCCACCTCGCCCTCCGGGCCGATGCCGGAGCGGTACACCGCGGTGATGTTCTCCTGGCCCGTGGGCAGGCGCGCGCCGGACACGCCGTCGCCGAACGTCACCACCACCGTGCCGTCGTCCTGCAGGCGCACCATGTAGACCTCGGCGCGCTCGTCCTGGCCGAAGAGCGTGGGCACCTCCTTCCACAGCACGCCGTTCACCCGAATCTCCAGCGTGCTCTCTCCGCCGGTGTCGGTGGGCGCGGCCACGTAGGTGAGCGGCGGCTTGCGCAGCACGAAGCGCTGATGCGTGCGCGAGCCGTCACCGCCGCCCAGCACCTCGCGCACCGTCTCGCCGTGCGTGGAGGGCGCCACGTTGCCGTGGATGAGCACCGTGTCGCGCGCGAGCGGCGCGGCCAGGGGCTCCTGGAGCACCAGCCGCGTGCGTCCGTCCGGGAGCGCCTCCGCGCGGTCCAACGCCACCACCTGCCGCAGCCACTCGCCCGACTGCCCGTCCACGAGCGTCCTGCCCTCGATGAGCAGCACGTGCTTGGGCTCCAGGCCCGCCACGGCGCGGTCCAGCTCGATGGCGTCGCCCTGCACCGCGTCCGTCCGCGGCATCTCGCCGATGGGCAGCTCCTCGCTCTGCGCGAGCACGACGGTGCTGCGCAGCGGGAAGTAGGACAGGTGCTCGTTGGTGTCGAACGTCAGCCGCGTCACCTTGGCGGTCATCGTGAAGTCTTCACGCGCCCAGGGCTGGATGTCGGTGATGCGGTAGAGCTCCACGTAGCGCGACTTCCAGAGCGCCACCCAGCTGCCGTGCACCAGCGTGGGGTACTCGCGGTCCAGGTCCACGATTCCCTGCACCGCGGTGGTGTTCTCGAACTGGGGCCACTGGGTGAAGCGCGCGTCGCCGGGGCGGTAGTTCGGGTTGTAGCGCTGCTTGATGTCGTCCGGCATCGCCTTGAAGGACGGCGCGTTGTAGCCGAACAGGTTGCCGCGCAGCCGCAGCACGAAGGCGCGCGGGTGGTCCGCCGGGTCCATGCGCGGCGACTCGCTGCCCAGCCCCGGCTCCCACGTCACCACGGTGTGGTTGAGCTCGGGCTCCTTCGGGTTCGACACCTGGGTGACGGTCTTGACCCAGCGCAGGTCCCACTGCTCGCTGCCCGGCTGGCGCTCGCGCTCCTCGCCCACGAGCAGGAGCGCGTCGCCGGGCTGGATGCCGGGCTGCAGGCCGCGCAGGTACAGCGTGCTCTCCCCGCGCATCAGCGGCTGGGCTTGCGTCCTGGGCACCCGGAGCAGGTTCCACTCCGCGCGCGCCTCCAGCGCCTCGGTGGTCTCGAACGTCTGGGGCCGCGCGTCCTGGCCGGGGATGCTGAGCACCTGCACGCCCACCGGCACCTGGACGCGCGAGGGCGCGCCAGGCGCCGTCTCCACGGTGAAGACCAGGTACGTGCTCGCGGCGACGCCAGGCTTGAGCTCGTAGCCGAGCTGCCGCGCCAGCTCCAGCACCGAGCGCCGCTCCGTGGCGGTGCGCAGGAAGCCCTCGTTGGCGATGCGCTCCTGGTAGAAGGTCAGCACGTCGGCGGCCGTGGCCCACGCGTCCAGCATCGCGATGGACAAATCCTCGGTGCCACGCGTGGACAGCGCCGCCAGCGGCCGGGTGCCGGCGAACTCCCCGTCCGGCAGGAACTCCCGCGGCAGGCGCGCGAGCATCCGCTGGAAGAAGCTGGAGTGCGTGCCGATGCGGTACGCGAGCGCGGGCTGGCCGGGGCGGTTGTACAGCGGCGCCGCCTCCGTCGCGCCTTGCGCCTCGCACGCGTCGCAGTCCCCCGAGCCCTTGATGGACGTGCTCACAGGCCCCCCTGCATGTAGAAGTCGAGCTTGCCGTTCTCCGGCTGGCTCGGGTCATTGTCGAGCCGCGCAATCTCCAGCCGGTCCATGGCGATGAGCCCGTTCTTCCACTCGTCGCGAGGCACCTGCCCAAAGCGCCGGAAGCGCTGCGGCTTGCCCGGCGCGTCCTCCGTCTCCACCCACGCCACGCCGGGGACCTTCATCGCCGTGGCCACCAGCTGGCTCAGGTACACCGGCTCGCCGAAGGTGAAGTTGTCCGGGTGGAAGAACGCGCGACGGCCATCGGGAAGCTCCCCGTTGCCGAAGACCTCCAGCAGCGCGGCCTTCACGTTGGCGGCCAGGTAGCCCGGCAGCACGCAGACCGTCATCGCGATGTCCAGCGGGACGAAGAGGGGCGCGTCGACGCGCAGGTCGTACCCGGCCAGCCGGAAGCGCTCCAGGAAGGTGGTGAGCCGCTCGGAGAAGTCCGCGTCCACCGGGAAGCCGCCGCGTCGGTCCACGGTGATGAACATGGTGTGCCAGCTCCCCGTCCACCGCAGGCTGCCCACCGCGCGCTGCACCTCGGGGTGGCGCTGGGCCACCTCCGCGTAGTCCTCCTCCGTCACCGCGCGCTGCTGGATGCGGAAGGCCTCCGGCGCGTCGATGCGCACCCGCTCCACGGCCTCCGGCTCCACGCCGCCCTGCGCCGGCAGCGGGTTGCGCACGCGGAGGATGCCGTCGCGCCACGCGCCGCCCACGGGCGAGTACACATGCGAAATCGACTCCGCGCCCACGTTGCCCGCGCCGCCGTTGCCGATGCGGTACGTGGCCGTCATCCCCACCCCGGCGCCGGGGCGCTCGCCGAGCACGTTGTCTCCGAAGCGCAGGCGGGCCCGGCCGTCGTCCTCCACCTCGGCCACCAGCTCCCGGCTGAATCGGCCGCTGTTGAGCAGCGTGCGGCGCGGCACCCAGACGCGGCCGCTCTCCGCCTCGCGCAGCCAGAGCGCGGGCAGGGACTCCTCCGGCGCGGAGCGCAGCGCGGCGGTGGCGGACGCCGTGGGGTCCACCGCGCGGCCGCCCTCCACCCGCGACACCTGGGTGAGCGGGCCGCGCGACAGGCGGGGACGGTAGCCTCCCGTCTCGGGCACGGCGGGCAGCTCCTCTGTCAGCGTGCGCCCATGGTCCACCAGCACCACGTTGCCGCGCGCCACGCTCACTGGCGCGGGCTGGCCGGGCACGTCCTCCTTCTCCCCGGTGGAGTCGTGCGGGACGGTGACGGTCCACAGGCACAGCTCGAAGGGCAGCGCGTCCTCGGTGTGCCAGGACACCTCCACCACGTCCACGCCGAGCAGCGGGTCCTCGCCGAAGGCCACCTGCGTCAGCCGCACCGCGTGGCGGCGGGACGGGTCCGCGTCCACGGCGCGCCCCGTGGAGGCGCCGCGCGCCTCCTCCAGGATGAGCACCTTGCCCGCGGCGAAGTTCTCCGGCGTGAAGGTCTTCTTCGTCGGGTCCGCGGGCGAGGGCGGGTTGAGCAGCGTGGCCGCCGTGGCGCCCCGGGGCAGGCAGCAGCGGTCCTCGCCCCAGGTGTGGAAGGTGATGCGGCCGTGGCCCGAGTGGAGCGTGGTGGGGTGGAGCGACTCGAACACCTCCGCGCCGGAGACGATGGCGGCCTGGAGCTGCCGGGCGTCCACCACGCGGGGCGCGTCCACGGTGGTGAGGAACACCGTGCCGGGCGTCACCTCGGTGGGGCCGGCCAGCGGCGTGCCCTCGGCATCGGGCGTGAGGCTCACCGTCACCCACGCGCGGGCGTTGCCGCCGTCGTGCATGGGGTAGTCGAGCAGCCTCGCGTGACGGCGCACGGAGGTGCGCTTGCGCGCGGTGCCCAGGTACGCCTCGGTGGCGACCGCGTCCTGGTAGTAGCTGAGATAGTCGGCCGAGTAGGCCATCAGCTCCACCAGCGTCACGCCCAGGTCCGCGGGGTTGCGCTCCTTCCACTGCGGCGCCACCTCCGACAGCCGGTCGAGGAGCAGCCGCCGGAAGCTGGCGTAGTCGCGCGTGAGGTAGTCGAGGGTCGGGTCCACGCCGTCCGGCGTGACGGCGGACTTCGGCGGGGCGCAGTCGAACTCGCTGGGGCACTCCACCTTGAAGGTGAAGTCCACGCGGGACAGCAGGGCGTCGAAGCCCTCCAGCGGCACCGTGTCCAGGAAGCCTCGCAGGAGCGCGAGCGTGTACGTGGAGAAGTCGCCGGAGGACGTGGTGCGCACCACCAGCGTCTGCTGCGTCTCCGTCGTGCCGTGCTCCACGTCCAGCGCCACGCGCCGCGCGTACTCGTCGCGCTCGGCCTGGGTGGTGCGCGGGTCCGGCGGCGGCTGGTCCATGCGGAACGCGAGCGCGACGCCGATGTCCTTCAGGCGCACGCCGCCCGTGATTCCGACGTTGTCCGCGCTGATGGTGGCCGGCAGCGGCTTGTAGCAGCGCACCCACAGCGTGCGCTGGCGCTCCAGCTCGAGGGTGGCGGCCTCCTCGTCCAGGACCTCCAGGTAGTCGATGCCGTTGAAGGTGGGGTGGGCCTCCACCAACCGGCGTCGCTGCTCGCTCTGGCAGACGTAGCGCGCGCCCATGTCAGAGCTCCCGTGAGAACTGCGCCGTCTGGCGCTGCTGGGTGCGGCGCACCATGTAGCGCACCGTCACCTGGAGGGAGGCCTCCTCGCTGTGGGTCTCCACCGCCTCCACCTGGATGAGGTCCCCCAGCCACTGCTGGAGCGCGCCCTGCACCAGGAACTGCGTGGCGGTGGCCAGCTCCGAGCTGTTGGGCGCGAAGACGAGCTGCCCCAGGCCCGTGCCGAAGGTGGGCCGGTTGACGCGCTCACCGGGCGCGGTGAAGAGCACCTGCTCGATGAGGTGCCGCACGTGCGTGTCCAGGTCCGCGTCCGCCGTGCGGCCCCGTCCATCCAGGCGATAGGGGAAGGCGATGTGCATGGCTCAGGTCCCCCTCACGCGGACCTGCGTCATCACCACCTGCGGCGGCCCCAGGGGAGCGGCCCCCAGGGACATCCCCACGCTGTTCTGCAGGATGACGAACTGGCCCCCCACGCGCACGCGCACCGAGGGCACCATCCACTTCACCTGCACGCACGGCCCTCCGCTCTGCGGCGGGAAGGTGCAGCCCGTCACCAGGTACTGGTCCGCCATGGTGGCGACGAACTGGCCGCCCACCTTCACGCGCGGGTTGCCGGGCATCGTCTGCACCTGGCCCCCATGCGGACACATCACCGTGGCTCCGACGTGGACGACGAAGGCTCCCATGGCTAGATGACCTCCAGCGCGCCGTTGTTGACGTTGACGCCCGTGGGGCCGAGCTTGATGTTGGCGGCGCCGAACGACAGCTCGATGCCGGTGGCGCTGAGCACCACCTTGGCCGTGCCCCCGTGGTTGATTTCGATGCCGGCCGCCGTGAAGGTCGCCTTCAGCGGCATGGGCACCGCGGGCGGGCTCACCTCGATGCTCAAGCCCCCCGCGCCCGGCAAGTCGTCGAGCTTCACGGTGACGGCGTCCGTCTTCCACACCTTGGTGGTGGGCAGGCCCGGCGTGGCGGGCGCCTCGCCCTCGCCCCAGAAGCAGCCGGCGACGATGGGGTAGTTCAAGTCCCCGCGCTCGAACTCCACCCAGACCTTGGCGCCCACCGCGGGCACCGCGAAGAAGCCCTTGCCGCTGCCGCCGTACGGCATGCACGGCATGGCCCAGCCCAGCTGGCTGTCGCCCAGGACGGTGGGGACCTTCACCTGCACGCGGCCCATCATCAGGGGGTCGATGTTGTTGACGACCTCGCCGCGGTACTTCCCGAAGTAGGAGCTCATGGCGGCACCACCGGAGTGAGCGCCCCGGCACCCTCGCGCGTGAGGGTGAAGCGCTGCTTGTACTCACCGGGGCGGATGGAGTGGGTGACGTTGCGCACGTAGAAGAAGCCGTCGTGCTGGAAGCCCGCGCCGCGCACGCCGACCAGGCCCCGGGGACGCAGCACGTCGCCGTAGCGCGTGGCGTCCAGCTCCCCGGTGCCCGTGAGCACCTGGTCCGTGGAGGCGTCCGTCTGACCTTGGGCCCGAGCGAACGCGGCGAGGTAGCCCGCGCCGTCCGGCACGTCTTCGAGCAGCGACGTGCGCACGCTGGACTGGGTGAGCAGCGCGGGCTGGCTCGCCAGCGGCGGGACGCGGAGGCTGGCGAAGGTCTGCACCGGCAGCGCGCGGCCGAAGACGATGGCCTGGCCCTTCACCGTGGTGGGCGCCAGCGCGTTGTACTGGAAGTCGAGCGAGTCCACGTTGGTCTGCGCGCCCAGGTTCACGGACAGGGCCCGCTGCGGAATCCCCAGCCGGTTGGGCGGGCCCCAGTACGCGGTGTTCATCAGCGGCGCGGGGCCGGGGGTGACGTGGAAGACGTAGCCGTAGCGGCTGGCCATCTCCTGGAGGTAGGCGTAGTCGGTGCCGCGGAAGACGGGCGTGCGGTAGATGGGCAGCGGCACGTCCAGCGCGGGCGGCGGGATGATGACGGGGACCAGGCCGTACTGCGCGTAGCCCAGCACCAGCTGCGCGATGATGATGGGCTCCACCTGCGCGGGGTGCTCGTGGACCTTCTGCTCCAGGTCCATGGCCACGCTGATGTCCTCACCGGTGACGGTGAGCGTGGAGGCGCCCGGCTGATGGGAGGGCGTGAGCGTGCGGTGGGTGATGATGCCGTCGAAGAGCACCTGCGGCACCACGTTGAACGTCACCAGCAGCACCACCCGGTTCATGGGCTTGAGCAGCGGGTGGCCCACCAGCCCGTAGTCGAGCAGGTCCATGGCCCCCGCGCGGCCCACGCCGAAGGTGAGCTGGAAGCCCGAGCGGCCCTCGTCGTTGTGGGTGACCTCCACGTTCTGGAGGGCCTCCATGAACGACGCGGGCGCGGGCACCGCCACCGTGGGCCCCACCAGCAAGGTGAGATGGATTCCCAGCAGGCTCATCGCGCGCTCAGAACTCCGGCATGGCGATACGCACCACGGAGCCCGTCTCCCGCATCAGCTCGAAGGGGTTGAGCGTGTCGTTGGCGTCGCACACGCGCCAGAAGTGCTCCGGGTCTCCCAGCGTCCGGTGGGTGAGCAGGTCCAGCCGGTCTCCCTCGGTGACGGTGACCTCGGCCAGGACCTTGAGCGCGTTGCCCGCGGGGATGAAGCGGCGGCGCTTGTAGGCCGCCACGCGCCCGTCGGGCAGCGTGAGGGTGGCGGTCTCGAGATTCGCGTAGCGGCTGGTGGGGTCGAGCATGGTGACTCCCGGGTGACGAAGGGGCTTCAGCGAGGCAGCGAGGCGTTGGCCACGCCGGAGACACTGCCGACGACGGCCATGGCCTCCTTGACGACCTGGTGTGTGAGGAAGAGGGCGTAGCCGGGGTGCGTGAGGGGCAAATCGTTGTACGAGAGCACGCGCAGCCCCAGGGCCACCTTGGCGCGGATGGGGTTGAGGTTCGGGTCGAAGGCTTCCTCGGTGATGGTGAACTCGGTGAGCTTCACCGGCAGCACGCGCTTGGGGCCCCAGACGAAGAGCGTCAGCGGCGCGGTGGCGGGGACGACCTCCAGCGTGCCCACCTGCATCAGCACGGCGTTGAGGATGACCTGCGCGGACTTGGGGTAGACGAGCATCTCCAGCGAGGACAGCTGCGGGTAGATGCCCACGCTGCCGGCCAGCGCGTCCCCCTGGGCGAGCTGGTCCGTGGCGTCTATCTCCACCTCCACGCGGATGTTCTCCACGGGCGCGCCCTTGAGCCGGAGCGCCTCCGTGCGGTCCCCGCCTTCGCCCGACATCTGGGGCGTCAGCGTGCGCGTCATGGTGTCCGGGTTGTATTGGAACACCACCAGGCTCGCGACGGGGTTGAACGGGTCCAACCCGACGATGGCGCCGCGCTGCGTGCGCGGGGTGCGAGGGAACGAGCTCATCGCGTCGGTCCTCCCTGGCCCAGGCCCGCGTACACCGCCTGCGCCACCTGGACGCCCAGCGACTGGGGCGCGGCGTGGGGCCTCGTGTGGATGGCGCCCGCGTCCACGCGCGGCACGGCGCCGGACAGGCCCTGGGGCAGGCCCCGCTCGGTGAGCAGGCGCGTCAGCTCCACGCGCACGGCCTCGCCCACCTGCTCGCGGTGGGAGGCGGGGACGCCGTGGAGCACCAGCTCGTCGATGTGCAGGCAGATGTGTCGTGGCGTCGTCATGTCCACCCCGAGACCTCGGCCTCCGCCAAGGGCTTGTCGAGCTTGCTGAACTCCGAGCGCACCGCGCGCTGGAGGTGGGCCATCCGCACCGGCTCGTTGGCGTCGGCGGCCAGGAACGCGGCGTTGAGGGCGATGGTGCGGATGTTGCCGCCGGTGACGCTGAGCCGGGCCAGGCGCGCGACGTCCAGGCCTTCCGTCGGCGTGGCGGCGGGGAACATGCGCCGCCAGATGTCCGCGCGCTGGGCGGCGTCCGGGAAGGGGAACTGCAACACGAAGCGCAGCCGGCGCAGGAAGGCCGTGTCCAGCGCGTCCTTCATGTTGGTGGTGAGGATGGCCAGGCCCCCGTACGACTCCATCTGCTGGAGCAGGTAGCTCACCTCGATGTTGGCGTAGCGGTCGTGGCTGTCGCGGACCTCCGAGCGCTTGCCGAACAGGGCGTCGGCCTCGTCGAACAGGAGGATGGCGCCGCCCTCCTGCGCGGCGTCGAACACGCGGCGCAGGTTCTTCTCCGTCTCGCCGATGTACTTGCTGACCACCTGGCTCAGGTCGATGCGGTAGACGTCCAGGCCCAGCTCCAGCGCGAGCACCTCCGCGGCCATCGTCTTGCCGGTGCCGCTGGCGCCGGCGAACAGGGCGCTGATGCCCAGGCCGCGCGCGCCCTTGGAGGCGAAGCCCCACGTCTCGTACACGCGCGTGCGCTGGCGCACGGCGGCGGCGATCTCCTTGAGGATGGCCTTCTTGTCCGGCGGGAGCACCAGGTCCTCCCAGCCCGCGGTCGGCTCCAGCCGGCGCGCCAGGTCCTCCAGCCGGGGACGCGACTGCACGCGGCAGGCGTTCCAGAGGGCCGCGCCCAGCGCGCCCTCGTCGTCGAAGGGGCCTTGCTCGCGCACCTCCAGGCTGGCGGCGCGGATGGCGTGCAGGGGCAGGTCGAACTGCTGGGTGATTCGCTCCAGCGCGCCGTTGAGGGGGACCCCCTCGGGGCCGAGCGCCCCGGTCCACAGCACCTGCTGTTCGACTCGCGTGGGCCGCTTCACCTCCAGCGGCAGCGACGCGCGGCCTCTCAGGCGCATGGGCTCGCGCGCGGCGAGGATGACCATGCCCTGCACCTGCTCGGCGAAGGCGCTCGCGGCGCGGAGCGACTCGGCGCTGGTGCCGTCGTCACACTCGATGAGCAGGCCGCTGCCAATCAGCAGGGCCTCGCGCTCCCAGAGCCGGGCGAGCATCCCTCGCTCCTCGGCGCCGAGGGGGAGCTGGCTCGCGCGCGCGACGTGGAGCTGCAGCCCCAGGGCCGCGCAGGCCATGCTGGCGATGGCGCGCGCGCCTTCGGACTCCACGCCGCACAGCTGGATGACGGCGGCGCTCGTCTCGCGCTCCCAGAGTCGGTACATCCGCTCGGCGAGCTCCTGGTGCGAAGGCGGCGGCGTGGCCTGCTCGGGGACGGGCGAGACGAGCTCCTGGAGCCGGCGGTCCAGGTACGACAGGCCGGTGAGGTAGTGGAGGACGCGCTCGTCGATGCGCAGGGGACTCGTGGTGAGGCCGTCCCCCGGCGCGAGGGTGAGCAGCTCCCAGCGGCGCAGGGCGGCCACGGGGGTGAGGGCGCTCCAGTGCGCATCCGGCAACATCGCCAGGGCCAGGCCGAACGTGGGCCAGGGGCGCCGCGGGTCCCGGTTCACGGCGGCGAACAGCGTGCCGAAGCCGGTGCCCAGCTCCACGCTCGCGCAGCACAGCAGGATGTCGCGCTCGAAGGGGGAGAGCTGGAAGGTCTCGCACAGGTTCTCCAGCGCGGAGGGCGCCGGCATGGCGGAGCCCGCCTGCGCGAGCGCGGCCAGGGCGGCGTCGATGTCGCTCCCCTCGGCGGAGAGGGACTCATCGCCCGTCGCGCGCACCTGCTGGAGCAGCCGCGCGCGCACCACCGCGAGCGCGGCGGTGAGCTGACGCTGGTTGGCCTCCTGCCAGGTGGTCCGTGCGGAGGTGCTCATGTGACGCTCACCCGCTGGGTGGGGTCGAACACGGGCGGCGTCTGGCTCCGGTCGATGAGGAGCGAGTCCACGCCGTCCACGCGCAGCCGGACGTGGTGGTCGCCCGCGTTGAACCCGCGTCCGGTGAAGGTGAGGTTGTCCACGGCGGCGACGCGCTCGGGCGCGGGGAGTTCCTGGCCACCGAGGAGCAGGGACACGCGCTGGTCCGGACGGACGCGCGGGCCGAAGGTGGCGGTGAGCGTGATTTCGCCATCGGGGCCGCGCGGCACGGGCGAGGGCGTGAGCGAGAGGATGCGCGGGGCGAGCGTGAGCGGCAGGGCGGGGGAGGCGTGCTCGACGCCGTTCGTGTCGGTGACGATGACGGACACGGCGTAGGTGCCCGCGGGCCAGTTGACCGCGTCATTCGGGATGGAGGTGGTGAGCCGCGCGGCGGTGACGTCGGCGGCGGGACGTGTCACCGGCGTGGTCCAGAGCGGATGCTGGAAGCGCACGCCCACGGTGTTGCCCGCGAGGTGGTGGCCGGTGAGCACGAGCACGTCCCCCAGGCGCGCGCTGGCCTGCTGCTGTGGAGGCGTGATGGCCTCGAGCAGGGGGAAGGGGGGCAGGGTGTCCGGCTGGACGGAGAGGACGGGGCGCAGCACGGGGAGCGGCGTCGCGCGCGGGCGGGTGCTCTCGATGAGGACGACGGAGACCTGGTAGACGACGGAGACGCGGTACTGCGTCTGGAACATGGTCCAGAGCTTGGAGAGCTCCTCCAGGGAGAGCGGCTCCGAGGTGATGCGCACGCGCTCGGCCTGGCGGTAGAGGTCATTGCCGGGGACGGCGACGCGGAGCTCCTCGGACCCGAGCAGCGGGTGGTCGTGGAGGACGCTCATCGCCTTGCCGAGCAGCTTGTGGCTCTCCACGTCGTCATCGGACGGGGCGTAGGGCGTGAGCAGGTAGGTGAGCCGCAGCGCGAGGGGCGGGAGGCCCGACTCGCCGGGCTTCACGTGGGGCGGGAAGGTCGTGTTGCGGAGCGCGGCGTCGTGACCGACCTGGAAGAGGAAGAGGTTGAGCTGGTGGTGCGTGGCGTCCCGGGCGCGGGCCTTGTCCGGAGGCAGCGTGGTGACGGTGACGTCCGGCGTGTCCACCTGGAGGTGGTTGAACAGGAGGGTGCGCAGCGTCGCCGTCACCGTCGCGATGGAGAGCGAGTTGCTCATCGTCCACCTCCCCGGCCCGGAGCAATGCGTGAGGCGCAGTGGGTGGTAACAACCCAGAGAGGGCGATGGCTCATCGACCACCTCCCTGGAGACGCGAAGCCTGGCACGTGCCCGTCACCGGGCGACTTGAGGAGGCTCGTTGTCCGCGGCCTGCGCGAGGCACGACGTTCTCCGCCCAGGAGACGCGAGGTGTCGCACGTGCCGGTCACCGGGTGACTGAGGAGGCTCGTTGTCCGCCGCCTGCGCGAGGCGCGACGTTCTCCTCTCAGGAGACGCGAGGTGTCGCACGTGCCGGCTACTGGCCGAGTGAGGTGGTTCACCGTCCACCTCCCAGGCGAGGCGCGAGGCGTGATGCATGACGTGCGGCCATTCCGGGTCGGAGGAGGTGGCTCCTAGCCTGCCCGGACGACAGCCGTGACACATGACGTGCGGACGAGGTCAGGTGCGCGGAGCGCGCGTTCGGCCGTCGAGGCGCGAAGCACAGGGCGTGGCGCGCGGCCATCGTCCGACGCGGGAGGCGGTTCATCGGCCCCCTCCGTTGCGGCGCGCGAGGTAGTCCTCCAGCGACGGAGACGCAGAGGGACGAGCGGGCACGCTCCTGGGGGGAGCGGCGGGCGCCACCGCGCGCACCTCGATGCGACCGATGGTGACGTTGATGACCGGGGCCTCCGGTGCCTGCGTCACGGAGGGCGGTGCGGCTCGGGGCGCCTGTCCGCCTCGCGCCCTGTCGCCCTCGCCCGAGTCGAGCGCCGCGGCGAGCGCGCGCGCCTGACGAACGGGCGAGGCGGGGCGCATCGTGCGGTCCTGCTCCTCCGCGAGCGAATCGCGCGCCATGCTCCGTGTCGTCTCCAGCGCGACGGACAACCCCAGGGCCGTGACGTCCCCTCGCGTCGCCTCGTGGACTCCGGGAGCCGCGCGAAGTGACTCGGTCCGAGGCACGATGCCCCTCGGCACGACGTTCCCCTCGCCGCGCGAGGACTCGTGCTCCGCGCGAGGCGTGAACTCCCCAGCTCGCCGCGCGTGACGCGACGGGGACGCCACCGACTCGTCGGAATGCTCCGTCGAGCGAGAGAGGGGTGACCCAGCGTCCGTTTCCTCCGAGCCCAGCGCCGACATCGCACGCGAGGCGAGGCCCCCAGCCCCCGACGTTCTCGCACGCGGAACAATGCCCGCCTCCCCTGACGTCCGTGCACGCGGGGCAACGCCTGGCTCCCCTGACGTCCGTGCACGCGGGGCAACGCCTGGCTCCCCTGACGTGCGTGCATGCGTGAAGGCGCCCTCGGCACCCGGCGTCCTCGTCCGAGGTACACGCGTGAAGGCCCCGTCCGCGCTGTTCCATGCAGACCCCGGCTGATGCCGAGCTTCGTGCCCCTCGTGTGGCGTGCCCACCGCGCTCCGTGACGACTGCCCGAGCCCCGCCGCGGTGTCGCGGTCCCTCGAATCCGAGACCCGAGTCTCCCCAGTGCGCAGGCCCAGCGCCGAAGCCGTCGACACGCTCGGACCGGGGTGTCGCGCGGGGCCCTCGCTCACCAGGGCCTCCGCGCGCTCACGGGAGCTCTCACCCCTCGACGCGGCCTCCGTCGAGTCGGGCCCGCGTCCGAAGTGCCCCTCACCGACGCCAGGGCCTCCACGGCTCCGAGGCTCGCCGAGCAGCGGACCCACCCCGTCCCGAGCCTCTCCGGACCTGGGGGCCTGCGTGCCCAGGGGCTCGGCGAGCACCTGGCCCACCGCGCTCCAAGGTTCGTGGTGAGGCCGGACCTGGCCGAGCGGGGCACGCGATGCTTCACCTGACGTCTCCTCCAACCCCCTCACCCCCCCCCGCGACTCGGGCGCGAAGTACGACGCACTCCGAGGCCGGACTCCCTCCGTGGGGCGGACCTGCCGGGCCACCAGATGGCTCAAGTAGTCGCTCATCGCCCCACCAGCTCCAGGTAGCGCTGCCGCTTCCAGGGGCTCATCGCGAGGATGTGCTCCTCGGACCAGCCATACAGGCTCGCCAGCGTGTGCACGTCACGCAGCAGCCGCTGCGCCCACGCCTCCACCTCGCGCCACAGGAACTCCGCGATGTCGAACCCCGCCGCCCAGCCATGGCCACAGCCGGGACACGTCGTGGCCAGCTCCACGCGGGCCTGCGGATCCGCGGCCTCCATCGCCGAGCTGATGGCACCCACCACGTCCTCCGGCAGCTCCCGCACCTCCACGTGCGCCCCCTCTCGACGGGCCTCCACCACGCACCGCGCCAGCATCTGCCCGGGCCCCGCCGGCTCCCGCCCCGTCGCCAGCGCCGCCAGGTCCCGACTGTCCGGCAGCCGGAACCGCACCACGTGGCCCGCCCGCTCCACCTCCAGCACCTCCGGCGCCGCCGCCGTGGGGACACGGATGTCCCCCACCTCGAACGCCAGCTCCACCTGCTCTGCGCACCGCGGACACGCCACCAGCCCCCAGAT